>JAFLBZ010000009.1 GCA_017303715.1 Rhodothermia bacterium
GTTAAAATGGCGAAAATCATTATTTCTGCAACTTCCAAAACCGATGCAAACATTTTTAATCCCAATACATTGAGAGATATTGCCAAATTTGAGGCGATTAACCTCTAAATATGGCTAAGATATAGAGGATAAAAGGTATTGTTTTTTTTGGTACTTTCCACCTTCGGCAATGAAGTATGCGATATTTATTCGTAAAGCGTTCCAAAGACAGTTGAGCAAGTACGCATGGTTTAATCAAGGGCTACATTTGCATATGGGCGAAAGATCAACAAGGGAAGTAGCACGATAAATCCCATAACAGCAAATCCAAAAAGTCCTTTCCCGTCAGCACTGTATAGACCTCCCCACACGCCAAAACCAATCAATCCCAAAGCAATCAAAAGTGCTTGTAGCCAATTTAGCCAAGTGTTACCCCGTTGGAAATGTATGCTCAAAAAGAGTAGCCAAGTGCCCATGAGAAACATGGTAATGCTGCTAAATACCCAAATGAGAACCAAGTCGTCTTGTGTAGCACCCGTTACAAAGCCTTGCGAGATGGCCTCAAATTGTGCGGCAAGTCCCATCGTGGCATGTGGAATGGCGGCTAAGGTGAGTAGTCCGCCGGAGATACGGCATGCCCATGTAAGTGTTTTCATTTGTTGTAGGGTTAAATGATATAATAACTTAGACACGGAAATCAATATACAAAAAAGCCTTACCCCACTAAATTCTTTTCCAGTTCTACCGAACCCGAACCTTTTTTAGGCGTTGTACATGCTTTCGTAGAAGTTCAAAAATTCCCAGAATTATGCTTTCTGTTTTCCAAGTTGATGCCTTCACAGACCGCCTTTTTGGGGGGAATCCGGCTGCTGTCGTGCCATTAGAACATTGGCTGCCTACAGAAGTAATGTTGTCTATAGCAGCAGAAAACAACCTTGCCGAGACTGCTTTTTTTGTCCCAATAGCGGATGGAGAGTACCATCTTCGTTGGTTCACGCCTGAAATTGAAGTGCCTCTATGTGGTCATGCCACGCTTGCTACGGCACATATCTTATTTCGGCATCTGGGGGAACAGTCGCCGGAAATTGTGTTTCATTCTGCCAGTGGCCCTCTTATCGTTACCCAAAATGGTGACCGTTTGGAACTCAATTTTCCCAGTGAGAAACTCACGCCTATCGAGCCAATAAACGCACTCGTGGAAGGACTGCGAATGCGCCCGGTGTTTACGGGCATGGCCAAGCATTATCTTCTGGCCGAGTTGCCCGATGAAGACACCGTCCGCTCATTAGAACCCGATTTTGTGGCATTGGCAAAGGTAGAGGCACTTGGGGTTATTGTTACGTCTCGTGGAAAACAAGCTGATTTCGTCTCGCGATTTTTTGCGCCAAATGCAGGCATCAACGAAGACCCCGTTACAGGTTCGGCACACTGCGTGTTGGTTCCGTATTGGGCAGAAAAGACAGGTCAAAAAACCTTTTGGGCCTTGCAAGTTTCCAAACGTGGTGGCTCGCTTTGGTGTACCTTAGAACATGAGCGGGTGCGGATGTCGGGACATGCAGTAACGTATTTGCAAGGTACTTTTTCATATGAATAGTCCTTTTTTACACATGTTGGGATGGGGGGTGTGGGGCTTGGTCGTTTTTACCTTTGGCGCGTGCGATCTTTTTACCCCAAGAATCCCAGAAAATCCACTTGGGAATGGTGGAACTTGGCGCCAACCGGATACGCCCGATCGGGTGATTGAGAACCTGCGTAGTGCCATCTCCGAACGAAATGTACAGCACTACACCCGCTCTTTGGCTTCAGATTTGGTCTTCACACCCACCATTTCCGCTGAAAATCGGGATCCCGTACTTTGGACAAAGTGGGGAATTACCGAAGAGGAAACCTATTTTGCACGTTTGGCCACCGCCGCCTCTTTGTTTACCGGACATCATTTAGACCTTTTCGAGACTTCACAAATTATCATTGACAACCGCCACGTAGCATATCAAGCCACTTATACCTTGCAAATGCAACATAGCCGCAACAGCGAGGGAATCCCCGTCGAGGTGAAAGGAAAAGTGGTTTGGAATTTGTCCCAGCAACCGGATGGGCTTTGGAAAATTGAGCGTTGGGCAGACCAAAGTTTGATCGGAGCGCCTTCTTGGAGCGACTTGAAAGCTGCATTTTTCAAATAAACCAATCCCAAAATGAGGCGCTTTCGGCAGTACTTGTTCTTTCTCGGAGTTTGGGGCTTTACCTTTCTTTCGGGATGTAATCCCTTTGCACCCGCGATAGAGGAAGGTAATCCTTATCAAAACCTTCTGGGCGACCCAACCACCATTGATGGTTTCTTTACCAATTTTAAGAATGGCTATGAACTACGCGACTTAGCCATCTATCAGCCCTTGATAGATTCTTCGTTCACCTTTATTTATCGTGATTTCGAGGCAGGTATAGACCGGCAGTGGGGGTATGCGCAGGAAATCGAGTCCACACGCCAAATGTTCCAACGTGCAGACCTGATTCGACTAGATTGGAACCAAGTGGTGCTTCAGGAAGTGGCGGAGGACAACAAAAGCGCACAAATTATTCGGTCGTTTAACCTGACCATTTCCCTCGGTGCGGGCGAGGTATTTCGGGGGAATGGACGGGTCATTTTTTTGCTTACAAGACGCCGAAGCGATTTACCTTGGCGGCTTCTACAATGGCGCGACGAGAGTGAAACATAACCTTTTTCTGTTTCTTGGGCTAATAATTACAATGACCTAAGCAAAAGAACGGGATCAACCCCTTGCGTTCGTCAATCGTTAATTAGTAATCCGTTATTGAGCGACTTCAATTTGCAGTTCTTGAATATGTCCACGTACATCGCTAACCGCCAAAAAATGCAAGGCTTCCGCAATGCGATAGGGATCAATCCACGTATTTGGATCTATGCGTGGCATGGCCACCCGATTTCCGGGGGTATCAATAGCGCCCATTGGGAAGACCGTGCTCACCCGTATTCCTGCATGACCCAATTCTTGCGCAAGGGAGCGTAAATAAACCCGTACTGCCGCCTTTGCAGCACTATACAAGGCCATTCCGCCTGCTCCTTGGATACCAGCCCCTGCCGAAATGCCCGCAATAAAACCAGTTTTCCGGGCCAACATTCGCGGTAAAACGGCAGTTACTGTATTGAATAATGTATTGAAATTAATGGACATAAGGTATTGTAGATCTTCGGGTACGGCTTCTTCGGCCACTTGCATTGAGAACCCGCCTGCAATGTTCAAAACCGCATCTGGGGTTTGGGGCAGGGCAAAGACGGCCTCTTTTACGGCTTCAAAATTCGTCAGATCAACAGCTTGAGTGTTTGCCATTGGGAAGTTCAGTTTTAAACGCTCGTCCGAGACATCAAACAAAATGAGATCCCAGCCATGAGCCGCAAAGACTTGGCTCACCACCGTGCCGAGTGCGCCCGCAGCACCCGTAATAAGAACAGTTCGTGACATGGTACGTATGGTTTTATGGTTAGTGAATCGTTCCTCTTTAATCTGTTCTATACCAATCCTAAGCGCTTCAATCCGCGTTCCATCACCTCAGCCAGCCAACTTTCATAGGGTTGCCCCATCAATTCGGCAAGAATCGCAAATGAACCGTCGGGGGCAAAAGTTGGTAATGTATTTACTTCCAGAAACCAAGGGATTCCGTTTTTATCTACCCTAAAATCTACCCGTGCAAAATCTCGGCAATCTATTCTTTCATAGGCGCGAATGGCAAAATCTTGCATTTCCTGTTCTAATTGTGGCGTAAGCACGCCGGGCAAATCATAGGCCCAGTTGGAGGGGGGCACACCTTTGCGTTCCAATACATGCAGACCAATGCCCGTTTTTTGCTCTACCGCCCGCTGAAGAACGGGAAGCGCGACCGCCGGAGCATTTCCCACCACCGCAACTGTAAATTCAGCACCTTCTATAAATGGTTCGATTAGCGCATCTTGACGATATAGTTTGTGGATACGCCCCACTTCTTGATGTAAGGCCACTTCGTTGAAGACTTTTGAGGAAGGCAAAATCCCTTTTGCAGTCCCTTCGTAACGTGGTTTTACAAAAAGCGGGAAGTGATGTTTTGGGATTTGAGGAACCACCCGACGCTCAAAATCCGCCACCCAATGTGGTACACATGGTACGCCCGTTTGTACCACCAAGTCCTTCGTCCAGACTTTATCTACCGAAAGCGAAAGGGTTAAGGCATCCGAACCAAGATGAGGAATTCCCGCAAGTTCAAAAAGAACAGGTGCATAAGCTTCTCTATTTCGCGTTCGTCCTATTTCTGCAATGCTCAACGCCGCATCCAAGCGTAAGGAAGAATGTTGCTCTAAGAGGTTACGGACGGGGCCGATGCGGAACACATCGTGTCCCAAGCGATGGAAAGCAGCTTCGAGTGCGGCAACAGTTTCTTCTGGCTCCAACTCTGCATCTGCATCCTCTGGGTCTTCCGGTTGCCAATCAAAATGTTCAAACAAGTCGTAAACTAGGCCAATTCGCACAGAAACCTCGGTTAAATCAGAAACTGGAATAAATCTGGCTTTTCATTAAGATATTCATAAACAAAGCCTTGTGCCTGCATTCTCGCAACAAGAGGTTCAAAATCCTCCGCACGTTGTAACTCCAATCCTACGATGGCTGGCCCGCGTTCACGGTTGGTTTTTTTTTGGTATTGGAAGTACGTTATGTCGTCGTCGGGGCCTAAAACATTGGTGACGAATTTGCGAAGTGCACCTGACCGTTGGGGAAACCGAATAATGAAATAGTGTTTAATTCTTTCGTAAAGCAAGGAGCGTTCACGGATTTCTTCTGTTCGCGTGATGTCGTTGTTGGAGCCGGAAATGACGCAAACCACATTTTTTCCGTTGATTTTCTCGCGATAGTCTGGATGACCAAGCGCCGTAACCGAGAGCGCTCCGGCCGGCTCCACCACCATCCCTTCCTCATCATAGAGTTTAAGAATGGTGGTGCAGACTGCACCCTCATCTACCACGATCATGTCATCGAGTAAATGTCGGCAAAGATCAAAAGCCTTATCACCCACATGTTTCACGGCAGCGCCATCCACAAATTTATCAATTTTAGCCAAGGTTACGTTTTCCCCTTTCTCCAAAGAAACCTTCATTGCAGGTGCGCCAGAAGCCTCTACGCCAATAATTTTGGTGTCTTCGCTTAGGTTTTTGAAAACCGCCAAAATACCAGAGAGCAAACCACCACCACCGACGGGCACAAAGAGGTAATCTATACGGTCTGCACTGTCTTTCAGGATTTCTAAAGCAACCGTGCCTTGGCCTTCGATGACCTTCTCGTCGTCAAAGGGATGGATAAACGGCACCCGCTCCACCTCGCTATAGGCCATCGCTGCATTGTAGGCATCATCAAACGTATCTCCTGTTAGAATCACCTCCACAAATTCTTTCCCGAACAATTTTACTTGTCGGACTTTCTGCTTTGGTGTGGGAGTGGGCATAAAAATTTTCCCACGGATTCCCATTTTTTGACAAGAATAGGCCACGCCTTGTGCATGGTTTCCTGCGCTGGCACAAACCACCCCTTTATCCAACGTCGCCGGGTCTAAGGTGCATATTTTATTGTATGCGCCCCGTAATTTGTACGATCGTACCACCTGTAAATCTTCCCGTTTGAACCAAATATTGGCCGAAAGTTGCTGGGAAAGGTTCACACTCATGATGAGCGGGGTATGGGTCACAATATGTCTTAAACGTAAATAGGCCCGTTCTATATCGGTTAACGAAGGGATGTAAATGGATTCAGCGATTTCGATCATAGTGCATAAAGGTCAAGTCGAATTAAAGTAAAAACAAGGTTTCTTGTGGGATAGGGATCAGATACTCAGGCGAAAGGGCTTCTAAGTGAACACTGTACATGCCCGTACCACGAAAGTCCACAATCACGTATTTGTCTTCTTGTTTGATCACCTCTCCAATCCCATAAAAAGATGGCATTGGGCCGTAATAAACCAATTGGCCGGGGGCTAAAGTCGTACTCCGCGCCCGCAAATGAAAGGGGGGAATGGGCTTTAACAGTTCTAAACGGTATATAGGTGCTTTTGATTTGGTTTCCAAGGCAGTAATATTCGGTGATGGAGAAATTTTCGATTGAAGGGTCAAATCCGTATAAAGTTGCCAAAAAACAAGCCCTTTTCCAAATAAATTTATAACCGGTGTTTAAACTTTATGGCAAGCGTGCTTATATTAAAGGTTAAACCTTACACATCTCTCCCCCAAGGTTGTAAACCCTTTCACATTAATCGTTTTGATCCGGGATCCCACCATGTCCTTGATCACTAAAACCGCATATGGTTATGCAATTACAGACAAAAATCGTGGATAGACAGGTAGGTCGGAATGCCGAACTGTTTGCCCAATCCATCGCTAAGTTAGAAAACAAGGAGCGGAGGTATCCTTATTTACGCATTCTAATTAGTATTATGGAACAGGCGCATCCCGAATGGAACCAAGCACCGCACAAAGATTATCAGGTTGCGCACATCATCCATGTGATGAGTCAAGGTGCTTTAGATTCCGACGAAATCGCAGAAGTTGTCCGTGTTCGTGATGAAGAACGTGGTATTTTCTACGATTGAGCATCCCCTTTGACACAAGCATTTGGGGCGATACCAATAGGTGTTGCCCTTTTTTATGACTTAACCCGCTCCGGGTTTGCCGCGATAAACCGTTCCCACGTCTTTTCACGACCACCCGCACCGGTTTTTTCCCTTCCGGCATGGCATAAAGCCACTGCCAAGGCATCCGAGGCATCAAAACCTTTGTCATCCACGACCTTCAGCAACGTTTTTACCATAAACCATACCTGCTCTTTGGCTGCATTGCCATTGCCCGTAACCGATTTTTTGACCTCCTTTGGCGTATATTGTACCACCGGAAGACCAGCATTGAGGGCGGCCAATACTGCGGCTGCTTGCGCACGTCCCAATTTGAGCATGGCCTGGGCATTGCGGCCATAAACGGGCATTTCTATCGCGCAAACCGTCGGCTTATTCCGTTGGATCACGGCTTCGATCCGGTCAAAAATGGTTTTTAGGCGATCGAAGTGCGCTTCTTGCTTCTCCAATTGCAAAAATCCATATTCAAGCACCGTTTCCGTTCGCCCAACAACCTGAAGGATGCCGTAGCCAGTGAAATTACTGCCGGGGTCTATGCCAAGAATAACCAAAGTTTTAAGGGTTGTAGTGGAAGTTGCTTAGTCCGTTAAAGACGCCGAAAGTTGCTTGAGGTGTTCTCCGGTTACGCGGAACGTCGTCCATTCGTCCATTGAAACTGCCCCCAATTTTTTATAAAACGAAATCGCTGGCTCGTTCCAGTCCAACACCGACCATTCTAACCGCCCGCAAGAGCGCGACACGGCCAATTGTGCCAAATAGCGCAACAAAGCCTCTCCATAACCCTTGCCACGATGTTCAGACAACACAAAAAGGTCTTCTAAGTAGATGCCGGGCTGTGCCAAAAAGGTGGAATAATTATGAAAGAACAAGGCAAATCCAACGGGAATGTCCGCCTCCAATGCCAAAACCACTTCGGCATAAGGTCGTTCCCCAAACAAGGAATGTTGTAGGGCGGCTTCTGTAGCCACAACCTCGTGCCTCAGTTTCTCATAATCAGCCAATTCGGTGATAAACCGCAAAATCACGGGAATGTCTTGTGGTGTGGCCGAGCGAATGATAAACGTGGGTGCAGACATATGTGTTTAACCGATTGCCTCAAGGGTTTCGTCGTCTAGTTCAAGGGTATGGTACACCTCTTGAACATCATCATAATCTTCGAGCATGTCTATTAATTTCATGACCTTAACGGCTTCTTCCGGCTTTAGTTTGTTGGTGGTGGTCGGGATGCGCTCCAAATTGGCTTCAATAGGTTTAAGGTCCGCCTCGGTCAAGGCTTGCTGAACCGCACCAAATGCCTCCACGGGGGTCGTAATAATATAGCGATCTGCTTCCTCCTCTAAATCATCTGCACCGGCATCAACGACCAATTCAAACAAGTCGTCGTGGGCAATGGCCGAGGAGGAGACTTCGATGATGCCTTTATGGTCAAACAAATACCCCACCGATCCCGTAGTTCCCAAATTTCCACCATGCTTATTGAAGGCATGACGGACATCTGCCACCGTCCGTACCGAATTGTCCGTGAGCGTTTCCACAAAAACGGCAATGCCAAATGGTGCATAACCTTCGTAATTCAGTTCTTCGTAGTCTGCACCCGCAATTTCCCCCGTTCCACGTTTAATGGCACGCTGCATATTGTCTTTGGGCATATTCTCTGCACGTGCACGCTCCAATGCTGCCGCAAGTTTGGCATTCATGCTGGGGTCGCCACCGCCATCTCGTGAGGCCACCATAATTTCGCGGGTGATGCGTTGCCATACCTTAGAACGCTTCCCGTCCACAACAGCTTTGATTCTCTTTACCTTAGACCACTTATTATGTCCAGCCATAAGAAGTACAATGATTAAGTTCAATTAAATAAAAGAATTTTTAAGTTAAGAAAATCTGGCCATGTTTCTTGTAAAAAACAGTTCAAGTACCGGTCTATAATAAAATTTAGGGACTTTGCAGATTCTCGGCGGATTAATTTCTCCGATAGGCCGTTCTGGTTGTATCTTTCCCAAAATCTGACCTCAAAACACCTATGAAAAATCTCTTAAAGTTTTTATTACTCGCCTTTTTGGGTCTGACGGCCTGTTCTGGTCCCAAAACCCCAGAAACGTCCGCCCCGCTGTTTAAACCAGACCCAATAGTGGAACTTAAGTGCGACGGCATCCGAGTGGCACACCTGAATGTCGAGTTTTTGTTCGATGGGGTCGGGGATGAAGGCGGTGCAGATTTTGATTGGAAGGGCGATCCCGTAAAAGCAGCCGAACACCGGAAGCGGGTGGGGGATGTCCTTAAAAACCTAAATGCCGATGTCATCCACTTGGCCGAGGTGGAAAATGCCGAGGTTTTAGAAGCCCTGATCCAAGAATCTATGCCCAATAAAGGCTATAAAGTGCATTTTGTACAAGGCGAGGACTCTTTCTTGGGGCAAGATGTGGCCGTCATAAGCCGAATCCCCATCACGGAATCCGGTAGATCCAACGACCGTGTGAAAGTGGGGGATACAGATCGGGTTTATGGCGTTTCCAAAAACCTCTATGTCCGTTTTAATATTGGCGACTTGCCGGTGTCGTTGGTCGGACTGCACTTCTTAGCACAGCCAGATAACATTGAACGGAAACCACAGCGTGAGGCACAAGCTGAGGTCATCCGCCGAGTTGCAGAACGTGAGGCTAAATTAGGACGCGCGGTTATCGTGACCGGAGACTTTAACGATTTTGATGATGTGGTTTTAGACCGGAATGGGAACCGACCCATTAGTAGCGTATTGCAAACCATCAAGGCCGTTGGTAGAAGCACCACCGAGGACGACCTCCATAACATTATGGCTGATATTCCACAAGCCTTGCGTTTTACCTCGCTCTGGGATAAAAACCAAGACAATATCGCGACACAAAATGAACTAAGCGCCATAGATCATATGTTGATTTCGCGATCGCTCTATGGCCGGCTTCGGAGCATTGGGTTTATTCATTCATACAACCCGCTGGAAGTAACCGACCACTTCCCCGTTACCGCTTGTTTTGCCAAATAAATACGTCATTGGATGTGCTATCGATCCGCTAACATACCATATATAACTTGTTGGCGGATTTCCTTTTGTTGCGTTGTTTAGCGGTAAACAAGGGTCGCCCGTCTTTGAAAAAACGTGGTTTTTCCCGTGAAAATACCCATGTGGTGACACGTAAGGATCGCAATGTTTGTATGTAAAGCACCATAAAGCCTCATTGCCCGATGGCGGTGTACAACTCTTGCAAATACATTTCGCTGACAGGGAGCCATGTGTCTCCAATAAGTACCCGCTGGTTCCGAATAGCGGCAATTTGCCGGATGGCAACAATATAGGATTTATGAATCCGACAGAATAGGCTGCTGGAGAGCTTTTCTTGTAAAGACTTAAGGGTCATGCGGGTGATGAGAGGGCGTTGCTGCGAGGATAGATGGAAACGCAAATAGTCTTTTTCGCTTTCTACGTAAAGCAGTTCTTCCAATCGGATGGGTACAAGGGCATAGTCTGCATTGACCCAGATGACGTCGCTTGGCGGTTGGGCAGTGGTCGTTTTATTTGAAGGCGGTGTTGGGGATGGACTTTCCGAGGGATTAAGCATGTCTAATGCCTTCTGGCAGGCTTGAAGGAAACGCTCGAAGGGCACGGGCTTCAACAAGTAGTCCACTACATTCAGTTCATAACCTTCTAACGCATAATGGCTATAAGCCGTCACAAAGATGACTTTTTGTTGTGGTCGTAAATTGCGTAGAAACTGAACCCCTGTGATGCCGGGAAGTTGTATATCTAAGAAAATCAAGTCTATAGGTGCTTTGTTCAGCCATTGTAACGCATCTGGCACCGTTCGGCAACAGGCCACCAATTCCAAAAAAGGAACTTGCCGGATATTGTCCTCCAGCAAGTCTAAGGCCAAGGGTTCATCATCTACTGCAAGGCAACGGAGGCTGGGCATAAGATTTTGTTTTAGAATGAATTAGCCAAAATTTGTGAGGAGTGTTTGTCCTTGTTTCTTTGGTGGTGTTTCCAGCTTTCTATCCATAACACTCCAAAACTTGCTGCCAAAAACGACCCCAAGAGTTGCATTCCCGTTAGGGTGGAAAAATCGAACAAATCCCGAACAATCGGAACGAACAAAGCCATAGAAAGCACGAAAAGGGACAATAATAAAATAAGCGGTATCAAGTAGTTTTGGTACTTGAGGGTGTTAAGGATGCTGTAATAAAACGACCTGTTTACCAAGGTCAGTAGGAAGTTGCTAAAAATGAGCGTAGTGAAAACGGTGGTACGGACGGTGTTTTCGGGTTCGCCGCTGGTCATCCAGAAATAGCCTACGGCAAGACAGGCGATAGAAATAGCAAGACCTTGTAAGATGCTAATGGCCAATTCGGGAAGCGAGAAGAACGAGGTGGTCATCTTTCGAGGTGGCTTTTTCATCGAATTGGCTTCGATCGGTTCGTTTTCAAAAATAATAGAGCAGGTTGGCCCCATGATCAGTTCTAAGAAAATGACGTGAAGAGGCGAGAATAAATCGGTAAAACGCCAGAAGAGCATGAGCGGGACGGTAACGATCATTAAAATGGGGATGTGGATGGAGATGATGTACCGAATGGCTTTTTTGAGGTTTTCGTAGATGCGTCTTCCGAGGGCAATGGCTTCGGGCATTCGGCCCAAATCATCGTCCGTTAAGATTAAAGAGGCAACCGATTTTGCGGTTTCGGATCCTCTTTTACCCATTGCAATACCGATGTGGGCGGCTTTTAGGGCTGGACCATCATTTACACCATCACCCGTCATGGCCACCACTTCTTGGTTGGCTTTCAATGCCTCGATCACCTTCAGTTTGGCTTCAGGGAACATTCTTGCGTAGAGGTGAACCGAAGGAACCTTTTCTCGGAGTTGCTCTGGCGACATTTCCATTACTTCTTGCCCTGTGAGGTAGGTATCAATATCGCGCATCTTAATCTGATGACCAATGGCGCGTGCCGTTTCTACAAAGTCCCCTGTTATCATTTTTACTTGAATTCCGGCTTGGTAAAAATCTTGAAGGGTCTGGCTGATGTTGGACTTGGGTGGATCATAAAAAGCGACCATTCCTAAAAAACGGAACCGCAAATCGGTTTGATTTTCGGGAAGATGAGCGATGTCGTGATCCGAAGTACCAACTCCCAGAATACGATAACCTTTTTCAGCTAGACGATGCGCCAAGTTCAGGATATGGGAACATTGGTTGGACTGAACATCAGAAACCTTTAAAATGGCTTCAATAGCGCCTTTACACGCAATAATGGGTGGCCCATTTTGAGAAGTAAAAACGTGGGTCATGAATGGTGGCGTGCCTCCTAAAGGGTATTCAGCGGTAAGGGAATAGGAAGGCCGCAGGTCGTGGTGGCTTGTATTTGCGTAGGCGGCATGGAGTGCCTGCTCCATCGGATCAAAAGGATAAGGCTCGGAAGCCCACATTGCAACTTCCAATACAGGACTCGCAGTAAGGGCTGTGGTCGTGAGATCGTATAAGTGGTCTTTTTCTGCATCGTATAGCGCGACCAACTTCATCTCGTTTTCCGTAAGCGTTCCGGTTTTGTCTGTACAAATAACGGTTGCAGCACCTAAGGTCTCTACGGTCATCGGGGACTTGGCAATGATGTTCTTCTTGTAAAGGCGATATGCACCTAAAGCCATAAACGTGCTAAAAGCGACGGGAATCTCTTCCGGTAAAACCGACATCGCCAATGTGAGACCATGCAACAAGGCGGGTAGTAGTTCGCCAGATTGCCAATAGTTGAACCCCCAAACGAAGAAGAACGCGACTGCTCCAAAACCCACCATCCGATGTACAAAGGTACGAATTTGACGTTGAAGCGGCGTAGAAGTACTTTGGACTTCGCGCAAGGCGTCTCCTATCTTTCCCAACTCCGTTTTTTTGCCCACCGTCGTCACTTGGGCAACACAAGAACCACCCTCAACCAATGTGCCGCCGTAAACGAGGTTCGGAAGCGGTGAAACCCCCTTAGAAACCGACAAAGATTCGCCTGTAAGCATACTTTCATTCACAGAAAAGTCGTGAGATTCCAGAATTTGTGCATCGGCTGGGATGAGATCGCCGTCTTCTAAAACAATTACATCGCCTACCACTACCTCTTCCGCCGAGACCGATTCTCTTACCCCATCTCGGATCACTTTTGCGGGCGGATTGGCCAATTTACGTAACGTGGAAACTGCATTGCGGCTCCGGTTCTCCTGAAAAATAGAAATGCCTGAAACCAAAGCCAAAGCCACCATCATGATAATCCCCTCTTCTACTTCACCCAATAAAAAGTAGATGATCGCAGCACCGATGAGAATCATAAACATGGGTTCGGAGGCCACTTCCTTTAAAACTTGCACCAAAGTATTCTTCTCTTCTTCTACCAAAATATTGGGGCCAAACTCGGCACGAGAAGTCGCTACCTTGTGTTTTGTAAGTCCTTGAAATTGATAGGCTTGTTTAGTTTCTTTAGCTTCAAGTGACGACATGTTTTCTGTGTTTTAAACTAAAGAAGGAGCGGTTTGTGGGGAGCTTGAAAATACCCGTATGGGATGATGAAGGTTGACCTTTAGAACCACCCGGAATTGCCCTGCTGTTTGTGTAATTTCCAAGGTATGAGCGTTGGGGTAAAGCAAGTCTAACCTCCTCCGAATATTGGCCAATCCAATGCCAGAAGCAGGGTCTTTAGGGCTATTGCCCGTCTCGGCGGTGGTGTTTTTTACTTCAAACTGCAACAAGCCATTTTGTAGGCTGAGTGATATATATATAGATGGATTCGCAACATTAGACCCATGTTTGAAGGCGTTTTCCACAAATGGTATTAAGAGGAGCGGTTCAATGGTGGCTTGCTCAACCACATCGGAGAGTTCTACCGTGAGATGGAGAATCTCTCCGAACCGCATCTTTTGTAAATCTAAGTAGCTTTTTAGGTACGTAATTTCTCGTTCCAACGGGACGCGGTCTTCGGGTACTTCGTAGAGCGTATAACGAATCAAGTTAGAAAGGGTCATAAGTGCCGATTCCAACTTGTCCGACTTTTTGCGGGCCAGCGAGACCATGCCGTTTAGCACATTAAACAAAAAGTGTGGACTTACTTGCGAGCGCAAAAAGGCCAGTTCTGCGGCCAAGCGTTCTTTTTCGCGTTCTTCGGTTTCTTGTTTAGAACGTTGCCATTCTCGGATGAAATACTGCGTTAAGCCTACAAAGACCACCAATACCAATTGCGTGATTGTAGAAAAATAGCGATAGGAGGCCGAGTAGTTTGTGGGGCGATGGTTGTGTTTTGTATTGGGTGTGGGCGGGGGCTGTTCAAACGGGGAGCCGAACGTGCCTGTGATCCAATCCCGAAAATACATGTAACTCTCTGTAATCACCCAAATGGCCAAAACCGAAGACAAAATGTACCATAGGGTTTTGTGCTGGGATAAAAGTCGTGGAATGAGAATCCAAAGGTTGCCATAATAAAGAGACATCATAAAAAGTACTTGACTCAATTGGATGCTCCAGAAAATAATAGGATCGCGTAGGCGGATGGGAAGGCCGAAAATGATGGGCATCAGCATGATGAGTGTCCAAACAAGGATATGAATGGAAAGCCTTAGAGACCAATGGCGGTTTCGGAGTGTTTCGGATAAGGGCATGAGGAATATGAGTAAGGCTGGCAAAGGGCGAAGAAGAACCATAGTAAACTTTATAAACCAATAAGTTACACCGTGCGACGGAGAAGATCAAGTTGAGGCCAGAAGTTCTGTCTATACGCAATTTTCCTACAACCATCGGCTTTATTTCCCTACACATCTAACCAATAAATCCATGAAAAGGTTTTTCTGGGTATGGGTTAATCTTACGCAAGTTTTTTGCCGTTCCTAAGCGGTATTTCTTTTTTCAATTTAATTATGTATTCAAATGGACATCTCTGGTAAATATGTGTATCTCTTCGGGCCAGAAGGAACCGAGGGTCGCGCTGATATGAAAAACCTCTTGGGTGGAAAAGGAGCCAATATGGCCGAAATGTGCTTACTGGGCATCCCCGTTCCGGCGGGCTTTACCGTAACCACCGAAGCTTGTACACAATACACCAAGTATGGCCGTGAAACGGTTCAAAACTTGATCGCAGAAGAGGTTAAAAGTGGTGTTGCTTATGTGGAAAAAATTATGGGAAAAAAATTCGGGGACGCTACAGACCCCTTATTGCTATCCGTCCGTTCGGGAGCGCGTGCCTCTATGCCGGGTATGATGGACACCATCTTGAACCTAGGTCTAAACGATAAAGCGGTACTGGGTCTGATCGAAAAGTCGGGAGATGCACGGTTTGCTTGGGACTCCTACCGCCGCTTTGTACAAATGTATGGCGATGTGGTGATGGGCCTTAAGCCGGAACGTAAAGAAGACGAAGACCCTTTTGAAAAGATCATTGAATTTGTTAAGCATGAACGTGGGGTCAAGTTGGATACCGACCTTACGGCGGATGATTTAAAAGAATTGGTTCGTCGGTTCAAAGCCCTCATTTTGGCTCGTTTAGGAAAAGACTTCCCCGACGATCCTTGGGAACAACTCTGGGGGGCTATTATGGCCGTTTTCCAAAGTTGGAACAACGATCGGGCACAGGTTTATCGCGCACTCAATGATATTCCAGAAAGTTGGGGAACGGCGGTAAACGTACAGGCGATGGTCTATGGAAACCACTCAAGCAATAGTGCAACGGGTGTGGCCTTTACACGAGATGCCGCAACCGGTGAAGACATTTTTAATGGCGAATTCCTCTTTAATGCACAAGGTGAAGATGTGGTGGCTGGGATCCGTACACCACAACAAGTGACCTTGGTGGGATCGCAACGGTGGGCAGAATTGGCCTGCATCAGCGAGGAAAACCGAAAGGAAAATTATCCCTCCTTAGAAGAGGTGATGCCAGAGGTGTTCGCACAACTCATCCATGCCGAAACCACGCTCGAAAACCACTTTAAGGACATGCAAGACGTAGAGTTTACCATCGAGGATGGCAAACTCTGGATGCTCCAAACCCGTAACGGAAAACGTACTGGCGCTGCAATGGTCAAGATTGCCATGGATATGCTGCGTCAAGGCATGATAAACGAGGAAGCCGCCATTCTGCGGGTAGATCCACACCGCTTAGACGAATTGTTGCATCCCGTTTTTGATGGAAAAGCCATTAAGAATGCGAAAATTATTGCACGCGGTCTTCCTGCATCGCCCGGTGCTTCTACAGGACAGATTGTTTTCTTCGCAGATGAGGCCGAGCAATGGGCAAAACGTGGCAAAGACGTGATCTTGGTGCGCGTGGAAACCAGCCCAGAAGACCTACGTGGAATGCACGCAGCCAAGGGGATTCTTACGGCAAGAGGTGGGATGACCTCCCATGCAGCGGTAGTGGCACGAGGAATGGGTAAATGTTGCGTCTCTGGTGCGGGTGCTATTCACGTAGATTATAAGTCTCGCGAGATGACCGTAGATGGTGTAACCTATCGAGAAGGGACATGGATTTCACTCAATGGCTCTACTGGCGAGGTTTATGAAGGGCGGGTAGATACCCGTGAGGCCGAATTGAGCGGCGATTTTGGCGAATTGATGAACCTTGCCCAAAAATATGCCCGACTCGGCGTCAGAACCAATGCTGATACGCCAGACGAAGCCCGACAAGCAGTTAGCTTTGGCGCTACGGGGATCGGGTTATGCCGTACCGAACATATGTTCTTTGAGGGAGACCGGATTCTCTCGGTTCGTGAAATGATCCTTGCCGATGATGAGGCAGGCCGCCGCAAAGCGTTAGACAAGCTGCTACCCATCCAACGGAGTGATTTTGAAGGGCTGTTTGAGGTGATGCACGACCTCCCAGTCACTATCCGCTTGCTCGATCCACCCCTCCACGAATTTTTGCCTCATGAAGACGCAAGCCAACATGTCATGGCAAAGCAAATGCACGTCTCCATAAATAAGATTCGGGAACGCATCGAGGAACTTAAGGAACAAAATCCCATGCTGGGGCATCGCGGTTGCCGCTTAGGGATTACCTATCCTGAAATTACGGAAATGCAAACACGCGCCATCCTTGAAGCAGCGCTCAATGTTCATGCTAAAGGCATCAATGTATTGCCGGAAATCATGGTTCCATTGGTTGTGACCGTCCGCGAATTTGCCGAGCAAGAAAAGGTTATCCGCAAGGTGGCTGCACAAGTCTTTGCCGAACGTGGCGTTGAAATTCCGTACCAAGTGGGAACCATGATCGAGACGCCACGCGCCGCTTTGATGGCCGATAGCATTGCACGGAAAGCAGAGTTCTTCTCTTTTGGGACAAATGACCTTACACAGATGACTTTTGGGTTCTCGCGGGATGATGCCAATAAGTTCTTGCCCATTTATCTGCAAAAAGGATTGGTAGATCTCGATCCATTTAAATCTATAGATGAAAAAGGAATCGGTCAATTGATAAATATGGCCGTTGAGAAAGGGCGCTCGGTAAATGCGCACCTACATCTGGGGGTTTGTGGGGAACATGGCGGCGATCCCACCTCGGTAGGCTTCGCGTGTCGAGCTGGCTTAGATTATGTAAGTTGTTCGCCATTCCGCGTTCCGATTGCGCGAATCGCAGCCGCTCAAGCCACCATCCGAGGTCGGCAATAAGAGGATTACGTTAGCATGACCAATGCCTCAATCTTGAACGGGTTGAGGCATTTTGTGTTTTTAAAAACGTTTTAGATGCGGAAAATGAGTGCTTTTGATGCGTATTTGATTTGTATGGCTTCCTTCCATGGAAATATATGTAGTCCAAAATCCTACGCCATGCCCGATCTGCCTTACAAAAAGCACCGAAGTTCAATCACGACTCCAAAACCGGAAATTGCGTATCCTTAGCCCAGATGCAAAGGCTGTTAAAACCAACTTGCACAATCTAGTTCATTAAACCCCCTTAAAGCTATGAAACGCATTTTATGGATCCTTCCGCTTTTTTTCTTGCTTTCAATAAATACGATGGCACAAGGTTATAAAATTAATCGAAGTGCTGTAGGCATGAAAGGAACATCCACCCTGCACGATTGGGCTGCAAACGTGACAAGAGTTCGTGGAAATGGTGATGTCAAAGTGGAGAATGGAGAGTTAAAGGCAGTGAACAGCCTCTCTGTGACGATGGATGTTGCTTCCATCAAAAGTACCAAAGGACAGATGATGGATAAAAACATCCTTTCCACGTTCGAGGCTTCAAAATACGCCACCATAGCCTTCCAACTCAGCTCAACCAAAATCACCAAACAAGGAAACGGTTATCAAGTAGCTGCAAAAGGCAACCTAACCATGCACGGTGTTACCAAGCCCGTTGACCTTACCGTAACCGCTATCGTCAATTCCGATGGCAGTGTGCAATTTAAAGGCTCTAAAAAACTCAAGATGTCCGAGTTTAAAATGACTGCTCCCGTCCTCTTTATGGGAACGCTCAAAACATCAGATGATGTCACGGTTAATCTTGATGTGACGATGGGTAAATAAAACCCAATTACTTACCTCTGAAAATCCCTGTTTAACTTACTGTTACCATCATGAAACACCAAACCCAAGTTTTAGCAGTATTATTCCTGCTCTTCGTCGGCCTTGTGTCGTCTATAACTGCGCAAAGCGCATACACGAACTACCGTCCTTACGACAAAGATGGACTAAATGTGTTTGAAACGCCAAAACAAGTCACCAACTGGACGGGAGATGTCAAGGTACGTTTAGGGGGGAGCTTTACCCAACAATACCAACACCTGAGCCACTCCAGTGCGTTTTTTACAGATGCAAACAACGACAAAGTAAATGACAACCTTTATAACCTCGCCCCCGGCTTTAACTTAGCAACGGCTAACCTCAATGTAGATGTTTGGCTCGCCGATGGCGTGCGGATGAACCTCGTTACCTATCTCTCCGCCCGTCATCACAACGAAGCATGGGTGAAAGGCGGTTATATCCAATTTGATAAGCTGCCCTTTATTAAAAGCGATGCGGTAGATAAATTAATGGAAAACGTCACCATCCGAGTTGGTCACAACGAACTTAACTACGGCGATGGACACTACCGCCGCACCGATAATGGCAATGCCGTATATAATCCATTTGTGGGCAATTACATCTTGGATGCATTCAATACAGAAATTGGTGGTGAAGTCACCTACCAAAAAAATGGCCTTTTGGCTGATTTTGCCATGACCACAGGCGCCATTAACGGTGTAATTACCCGGCCTGCGGCAACTACCAACGATCCAGACAACAGCCGGAAACCTGCATATATTGGAAAATTGGGTTTTGATAAACAACTGAATGACGACTTCCGCATTCGTGCCACGGGTAGCCTCTATACCATCTCCAGCACTAGTCGAAATGTGCTTTATAATGGCGACCGTGCCGGATCTCGTTATTATTTGGTAGTAGAACCTGCCACGGCTAATGCCACGGCGCAGGCTTGGTCTGGCAGCATCCAGCCCGGTTTCACCGATAAAGTAACGGCAATCATGGGGAACTTATTCATGAAATATAAAGGCATTGAGTTCTTCGGTACTTATGAAACTGCACAAGGTCGTAGCAATGCCGAAAAAGACGAACGGACAGCAGGCCAAATTGCGGCAGACCTGATCTATCGTTTTGGCGCAGATGAAAACTTCTTTGTTGGAGGACGATACAATAAAGTTGATGCACAATTTGTATTTAGTGGTGCAATTAAAGACGTGAGTGCCTCCCGTTTGCAAGGCGTCTTGGGCTGGTTTGTCACCAAGAATATGGTTGCGAAATTGGAATATGTAAACCAAGATTATTCTGGTGATTTCCCTGCAAACGATATTCGCAAAGGGGCTAACTTTAAGGGCTTGATGCTCGAAGCCGCCGTTGGCTTCTAAGCCCGCTTGATTAAAATCTCGAAACTTTAAGGAGGCTCCAGTTAATTGATGGAGCCTCCTTTTTTAAAAGAATTGGGCGTTATGAGGCATTTTTTGAGCATTATTTTCTTTGGAATCCTACTGCAAACTACCTTGGGACAAACAAGGGAGCAATATCAGAACAAAGGGGCATGGGCGGTGTTAGCAGGTAGTCAGGTGGAAATTTTGGGCAAAACCAGTCTGAGCGATTTTAGGTGTGCTGCCCCACTAAGATTACCCGGAAAAGCGTTTGAGTGGCAGGAGTCCCAAAGCTACAACGTAAGAAATGTGTTACTCCCTATCTATATCCGCTCTTTGAACTGCGGTAATCGGCTTTTTAACGAAGTCATGTATGGCGCATTACGGGCCAAAAAATTTCCCAACATCGTGATTGAGGTACGCGAAGTGGTCATTCCATTAATACCTGTCTCCAACGAAATGTCCGTGCGGTTTTATGCCACCGTTCAGCTCAATGGCTACACAAAAGCGTATTGGATTTCTGCAAAAACAAGCCGAAGATCGTCGAATACATTTAGGGTCATTGGTAAACAAGCCCTTAAAATGACGGATTTTGGTGTACAGCCCCCTATTGCGGTTGGTGGCGTGGTACGAACGATGAACGACATCGTCATTGGGTTTGATATTTTGCTTTCCATGCAGTCAAACCCCAACTGAAACCAGATCAACGAGTTTGCGTAAAACGGGTTCTTAAACAATGTAAGTTGCAAAAACGTTATAAGATGACGCCGTGCAAATAGCATAATTTTCCCTTTGTCTTCCTAAAACAATGATTTATATCGTAATCGCGGGCATTATTGCTGCTGCACTTGTCTCTGTTGTAAAAATGGGCATCGAGCATGATAAATTTACAAGGGAGATGAAAGAGCGCATGAGGCTGCAATCGCCACAGGCACAACCCAAAAACATCAAGCTACCTTTCTTCGAAATGGAGTTCGAACGGAACGCACCGCAGGCCGATAACTCACTCTCTCGAAGCGAGTTGAAATCCTTGATCCGTGAAACCATGTTAGAGGTGGTCAATCCCTTAGAAGAACGCCTTTCAGCTTTAGAAAACAATACCTCTTTAAAAAATAGTTCAGGAATACAAGAAAAAACCATACCAGATGAATCATCCGATATGGTGGAGGACTTGGAAAAACGAATTGGGCGACAACGTACTTCTTAATTTCCTGAACCCAGCAAATTAATTTCCTGAACCCAGCAAAACTTCCGCCTTAAGACCTACTTTAGGGGCAACCATACTTACTTGTGCCCGAACTTCGCCGATGGACTGCATTAATTGCCGGATTTCAATTTCTTCAAGTTGTTTTTGGGAGGCAAGTCTTTCTGGTAAATTGGGATGGTTCCTTATGGCCGCCTCAACATCATTAACCGTAAAACCTGCTTGCCGCAAGGCCGCACGCATCATATCAGGAGAAGGTGGGCTTCGTTTGATGGAAAGCGTATAAGCAACTTCGGTTGCCATTGTTGGGAACTCATCGGGAAATACTTGTTTAATCTTGCTGATCGTGGTGCGAGGGCCAACTGCAAGGGCTGCAATCTCCTTCAGAGTCTCCATTCGGGAAAGTTGGGGCTGAATGGTGGCCAATGTTAATTGTTTCTCTGTAAGCAATCGTTGTTTTTCATAAAACCGAGCAACCAATTGGTCTAATAGGAGCCGATCGGCTTCACTTGGGGCTGTACCTAAACTTTTTGTTTGTGCCACCACCAAGGAGGGGAAGATAAAGAAAAGCAGAAGCGCTATGCCTGCTCTAAAAACACAACTTGACATCATAAAAAAAGGGTAAAATTGAGGAAGGTAGCTTTTGTTGGTGGTGAGGTGAACTTCGGTTGAAGTGCGCATCAAAATACAGGAAATTTGAAAGGATTGCAAGGAGTCCGAACACAAAACGTTCACATACGAAGGGTTGAAAACACATGCTTTTCGGGTTAAACAGACGACAAACCCATTTTTGAAAGGACGGGCAACCTTATCAGGACGGAATCTTCGTAGAAAACCGTTTCGGAACTAACGGCAGAGCACAATCGGTTCGGCATATGCTTCTTTTCAAGGGTGCAGATGCACGGTCGTGTATCTGCCATAAGACCATTTATGCAACAACGCGAAAGTGCGCTTCCTCTTCAGTCCTCTGAAAGCACCCATAGCCCTTAACCCTACGAAGAAGGCTTCTTGGCTCTTGATTATTTTTCTTCATAACAACTTCGAGATATTCCTTATGTGTTAGCTGATAATAAATTTATTTCATTAACAAAGGCAATTGACACTATGCGTGAAAAAGATTTGCATCATTTTTTAGAGTCCTATACTATGAGTAATTTTAACTCATCTATTTTAAATCAAAATGGTGAGATTCAAGTAGGTGATTCTATTTATGTTGTAAAAGGTGATTTTGTAGAAGTTCATCCGGCTGCTACTTTTGGTAAATTGAATAAGAGTACCATAATTAATTCTATTCAGAAAGCTACTTCTACAAATACTTGTACATCTGAATTAAAAATAAATGATAATTATTACAGGCTTAGAGGCACTGTTTTTATTAATTTCTATGGATATATGGCAGAAGCAGGTCTTGCTTCTTTTTGGGAAAAACGCAGGAAAATCCTTTTTGCAACACGCTGGGAGGAGACATGGGATAATCTTAATCGGATAAGTGATTACCGCCTTTTCAGTTTAACTACCACACCCATTTTTAGCCCACCTTACAACTTTTTGTACGGTGGAGCCACAACTACCTTACATTCTACAAATTTTATCTTGGGTTCTCCCTCATTTTCGAGTTATGTGATTCCGCCAACATACACAGGTACGAGAATTTCAGGTCAAATATCTGCAACACATGAGGTTCGGCCTACTTCTGGTCATATAGTAAGTTGTAATTCATTTGTAGCTGAGTGGTGGTACTAGTTTAGACCCGTTTTAGCCTAATCTATTAATATTTGTCCGGCCTCTATATTTCTGTGATGATGTTTCATTCTTGGTAAGTGGTCGGACAAATATGTTTATTTCTTGAAGATTAATAGAGGTGTTGTCTATCTTTTTAAATGGGTAGTATCTACATAAACTAAGATTATTTCAGTAGGACTATTTCAGGAGAATAATTAATTTCATAAACATGGCTAAAAGACTTTCTCTTCTTCTTTTTCTTTTTCAAACAAGTTTACAAGCCCAGAATGTTGTTACCATTTATGGTTTTGTGCAAGATGCACAGACCTCTGAAAAACTGATTGGTGCGGTAATTTGGCAACCTAAACTCAAAATGGGTACGTCCACGAACAAACAAGGCTACTTTTCATTGACTTTGCCTCGCGACACCACATCCTTATGGGTGTCATTTGTTGGTTACGCGCCTCAGAAATTACCTCAAGGCCACTTCCAAGATGCTCCAATAGTGGTAAACCTTGTTCCTTTCTCTCAAAATGTGGTAGTAGAAGTGCAAGCAAGACGGCGCGAGGACGAGTTTACGCAAATGAGTGTGCTAAACTTGCCTGTTTCTCAAATCCAACGCACACCTACCATATTGGGCGAACAAGATGTGTTTAAGATACTCCAATTAATACCTGGTATAAAAGGTGGGATAGAAGGAAGCAGTAACTTTTATGTGAGAGGGGGCGGTGCAGATCAAAACTTAATTCTTTTGGATGGAACACCCATTTATAATCCACTTCATTTATTTGGCTTTTTCTCTGTAATTAATGCCAGTAGCATCAATGATGTAGAAGTCTATAAAGGAGCATTTCCGGCACGTTATGGCGGCCGTCTTTCCTCTGTTATAGATATTACAACCAAGGATGGGCGGAAAAATAAATTCCATGCCGATACTAATTTAGGCATGATAAGTAATACACTTGCAATTGAAGGGCCATTATATGGTAAAAAAGGCTCTTTTTCAGTAGGTGGAAGGCTGTCTAATCTTAGTCTTTGGCTCAATTTATTACAGGATAAAGACCCAAATGCACCACGTCTAAAAAGTAGGTTTAATGACTTTAATACAAAATTATCAGCAGATCTTTCAAAGAAAGACCGTATTCATCTTAGCGTATATTCGAGTAAAGACAATTTTAGAATCATAACTTCTACGGATTATTTAGCCCAAAGCAACGAACTAAGTTGGGAAAATAAATTGAGGAGCTTAAATTGGATACATGTTTTAAATTCAAAACTATTAAGTTCAGTACGTCTTTATCAAACCAATTATGATGCTTCAGTGGAATTAGGTAGAAGTTCATTATTGGAAAAAGAAAAAATATCTTATTCGTCATCAATTCAAGAAAAGGGTTTTAAAAGTGATTGGGAATATAAGCCAAGTATAACTCATTATTTGAGATTTGGTTTTTATTACAACCGATATATATTTAATCCTAATACATCATTTTATATGAAAAATGATGTATTAGATACACTTATTACTTTTCAAAATCTTTATTTTCAAAATAATTTATACGCATTATATTTAGAAAACGATGTTAGGATTACAGGGAATTTTGGTGTAAATTTGGGTGTTAACACCTCGTTTTTAAGAACACCAAAAAAAGATTTTGTATCCTTAGAACCGCGGCTCGGGTTGCGCCTAAAACTACCATCTTTCACAATAAAAAGCGGTTACGTGCATATGCAACAACCCTTGCACTTGGCCGTTTCGTCGGGAATAGGCCTTCCAACCGATATGTGGTTCCCTGTGACGAGCAAGTTAAAGCCCCAAACCTCGAAACAATTTAGTTTGGGCTTGGCCAAATCGTTACCAAAATTTGTAACGGAGCTGAGCATTGAAGGGTATTATAAAACAATGCAAAACATGGTTGAGTATAAGCCTGAGGCACTTGTTTTTCTTGAGCTAAGTGATAATATTGAAACGTTATTATTGCAAGGAAAAGGCACTTCTTATGGCCTTGAAGCTTTGGTCCACAAAAAAGAAGGGGCTTGGAGTGGCTGGCTTGGCTATACCTTATCTCACACAAGCCGTCTCTTTGAAGGACTGAATGATGGGGCTTCTTTTCCCTTTAGATATGATAGAAGGCACGACATTTCTATTGTGATGAACTACCAATTTCCACAAAAACACCACTTTGGGATTGTGTGGGTCTATGGAACGGGAAGCCCGATCACACTGCCTGAATCTACCTATGAAACCGTAGGTTTTAAGGATAATCTGGGTATAAATTACGATTTTCAAAAAATAAATGCACATCGTCTCGATCCAAGTCATAGATTAGATATTAACTTTAAATTTAATATTAGCCCAAAAGGTAGAGATAGCGGTATTGTTATTGGTGTTTATAATGTATATAACCGAAAAAATCCAGTGTTTGCATATGCAACTCTAAATTCAAATCAGATATTGGAGTTTAGACAAGTTTCTATGATTCCTTTACTTCCCTATCTTAATTTTAATCTAAAAATATAGACATGAAAAAAATATTATCTTACTGCGTATATATTTTATTCCTCTCAGGATGTGATTATGCTTCATATGTAAGCACATTTGAAGTACCCTATCAACCAAAAATTGTTGTTGGTGGAATATTTGCGCCATATAAATCGTGGAATATTTCGATTAAGAAAAGCACCTCACTTCCAAGTAAAACCGTCTCTTCACAAAATAAGTCAGAAAACATACCTGACGCAGAAGTTCAATTGTTTGAAAATGGTCAATTTATAGACCGATTGGTCTTTGATGTTCAAAAAGAAGCGTTTTATAGTAGTAAAAATCATCTTCCATTACCGGGGAAAAAGTACAAAATTATTGTATCCGCGATAGGCTTACCCACCGCTACGGCTGAAACATCTGTTCCATTTCAAAGCACCGTCGAAGCATTTAACTATGTGTTTGAGAATGAGGTGTCTTTAAAAAATAAAAATGGAAGCATCTCATTTTCTATTGATGATGTCGCCAATCAAAGAGACTTTTACCAGATCTCTTTTTTTTCATTAGACGGGACTGTTTCCCATACACTCTCTATAAAAGACAATCATATTATAGCGAACTTAGATGCCTTTGACAGGTTGTCTAATTACGATAAAGGTCAATATAGTTGTTATTCTTGTTCTTTCTCAGATATCTTTTTCAATGGAAACAAACATGAATTTGATTTTGGCATTGTACCTCTTCAGTCGAGCGAAAAAACAACATCTCGCCCCCATAAAATTGTAGTCCGGCAAATGGGAGAAGATTTACACCTTTTCCTTAAGTCTCAAGAAAAACAATCTGTTAGTCAAGGCGATCCATTATCGGGACTAACCGTTGTCCAGAGCAATGTAAATGGAGGTTTAGGAGTATTTGCTGCGTTCTACTCAACTGAGTACTCGCTTTTAATAGATTAATTTACTGTGGCCTTGTAGCTGAAGACGATAGACTTGTTGCGCTTGTTTTTATTGCGTTTAGAGTGCGTTATCTTTGAGCGAATAATTCATGTTTTGAATTTTTGAGTCTTAAATTGCATAATCCCGCACAAATTTTCAGTATCATTTCAGCAGTCTCTCTTTTCATACGTCTAAGTTTTTCAGACAATACTCGGAATCGTTTTAAGGTCCCAATTTTTTTACACGTTTTGACGTTTTGTACCGTCACAACAGCGTGATCACAAAAATAATCCTATCTGCAAACAGGATATGGGTTTTCAATTCCACATCTTCTTAATAACAACCCTCTTTCAGAGTGGCAAAACCAATATGGGGATTATTGGGTAATTGCTTTGGGCAAGTACAAAAAAAGAGGTACATCCTTTTCTGTTGAAGTAGCGTATCCCAATTGGACATACAAGTACTTGGACATACAAGTACAACGAAAAAGGGATTGGTTTGAGAAAAAAAGAATCGGCTAAATCAATAGTCCTCCAAATTGATGTGGAATAAAAAAATGGTGCAAACGAAGCGCGTGGATATTGGAGTTGGTTTAGGGTTACACCATGAGCGGAATTATCTTTCGGAAGCAACGTATGTTGATGGTTTTGGCAAAATCGGAGAGCCTAGTGTTTTTGATGTATCATATACAGATGCAGGCTTGGTAGGGCGGTTGGCAAGTGCTTTGAAAATCCGAATCGCTGAACTTGAATTTCAAGCCCAAATGTATGGGTTATATGCGTATAAAAAACCATGATTTATCTTGAACCCAACCCCAAAGTACCCTTAAACTCACTTAGCACTAGATTTATTAACCAAATTGAAAACCACCTTAGACTACACGAATTATCAAAGAACCACTTTCCTATATTTATCTTAAGGCTGATTCCCTTTTTTGTTCCAAAACCTTCTACAGCTTCTTTGCAATATATTCATGAATGGGTACTAAACACTTTGGGTTGCACGGCCTCTTGGTAGAAATACATTAGGCCATATATTAAGATAGCCTCCCCCAAGAATCTCGGAGGAGGCAAAAACACTAAGAATCCAACTTCAAATTATTTGATCCGCCGAGCAACGCCAGAGGCAGATGCTGCTTTTTTTACCGCTTCGGCTACTTTTGTGGCGACACTTTTGTCGAACACACTTGGAATAATATAGGAAGGATAGAGTTCTTCCTCCGATATTGAATTGGCTATGGCATGTGCAGCAGCGAGTTTCATTTCCATGTTGATGTCACTTGCCCGACACTCCAAGACGCCCTTAAACAAACCCGGAAAGCACAATACATTGTTAATTTGGTTTGGGTAATCACTCCGTCCCGTTGCCATGACCGCAACATGAGGGTAAGCCAATTCTGGTTTAATTTCGGGGTCTGGGTTGGCCATTGCAAATACAATAGGATCCGGAGCCATCTTTTTAAGGTCATCAACCGTAATTTGATCTGGCGCTGAAAGCCCAATAAAGACATCTGCATCTTTAAGAATATCGTGAATGCTTCCCGATTCAAGGTTGGGATTTGTGCGTAGCGCATATGCCATCTTTTCCGGGGAAAGGTCGGTTCTTTCGCGATGAATGGCGCCGCTACGGTCTGCACCGATGATATTAATTACGCCCATTTCGAGCAACATATCGGTACAAGCGGTTCCCGCAGCCCCAATACCGAGCATCACCACCTTAAGGTCTTCCGGCCTTTTTTTGACCATCTTGAGAGCGTTAATGATGCCCGCAGCCATTACAACAGCCGTACCATGCTGATCGTCATGGAAGACCGGAATATCCAACTCGGCTTTTAAACGTCGCTCGATTTCGAAGCAGCGCGGCGCAGAAATGTCTTCAAGGTTAATCCCGCCAAATGTGGGTGAAAGCCGCTTTACGGTTTCCACAATCTCATCCACATCTTTCGTAGCAAGGCAGATCGGGAAGGCGTTCACACCCGCAAACTCTTTAAAAAGCTGCGCTTTACCTTCCATAACAGGCATTGCGGCTTCTGGGCCAATATCGCCCAAACCCAGAACAGCGGTTCCGTCTGAGACCACCGCCACGGTATTCCCCTTGATGGTGAGTCTGTGTACTTTCTCTGGTGCATGGTGGATTGCCATACAAACACGCGCTACACCCGGTGTATAGGCCATAGACAACTGATCACGGGACTTTAGTGGAACCTTGCTTCTGATGTCCAATTTGCCGCCCAAGTGCATGATAAAGGTTTGGTCAGACCAATGGAGCACGTCAACGCCCTCGATCCCATTTAAAACATCGTTGATTTCTTGAATATGGTCATCTCCGCCAGTGTTAACCGTAATATCGCGGATTAACTTGTTTTGTTCTACACGCACAATATCAATCGCACCAATATTGCCACCTGCCTCACCTATTGCAGACATGGCCTTGGCCAAGGTTCCCGGTATGTTATCCAGACGGAGTCTGAATGTGATCGAGTTACTGGCACTCGTAGATCTAAATGAAGGCATAAAAACTACTGTTAATGAAAAGGTTAGGCATTTAAGATACTACCCATAATCACCAAAAAAGCGGTTCCGCTTCAGGTTCCCAAAAAGTTTGTTTTTAATTTTGTCGTGAAGCAGTGCTTGGATTAGGCAAAAATGCTCGTATCTTGCACTCACCTGCCACATTAATCGAAAATGTTCCCCTTGCCAGACACCTTTTTATGCTTGTAATTTAGATTGATTCTAAAACTTGATTGAAATCTGACTTTTATTTCAATAGGTTTTCAATCTCCAGTTGCAACCACCTTTGTACATTGGCTCTGCTCTGGTAAAAATGGTGTGGCAAGTTCCACAATTTGCTTTTTTCTTTAATCCCCATAAGGTATATGGCACAAATTTTCAGCAAGGCATCTAACCGAATCCCCTTAATCGCCATCGTTGGTGGACTTGGTTTCCTACTGTTTACAATTTGGTTTATTTCATATTATTTCTCTCCCAAATATACCGATGTGGGGTATGCACCCAAGCAGCCAGTTCCCTACAGCCATCAGCTGCACGCGGGTGAATTGGGCATGGATTGCCGCTATTGCCATAGCAATGTGGAAACGGGTGCAATAGCCAATTTGCCGGCCACCCAAACGTGCATGAATTGCCATCACCAGATCAAGCCGGAGTCGGTTAAATTGTTGCCTGTTCGGGAAAGTTGGGCTTCAGGAAAGCCGGTTGAATGGGTAAAAGTACATATGCTACCTGAGTATGCCCATTTTAATCACTCCGTACACGTAAATGCGGGGTCAAAGGGAGGCTTGGCCGTCGGTTGCGAAACATGCCATGGTCGTATAGATGAAATGGAGGTGGTGAGCCAAGTACAACCACTTTCGATGAGTTGGTGCTTGGAATGTCATGCTACTCCCGAAAAGTTCTTGCGCCCAGCCGATTTGATTACCAAAATGGGTTATGACAAAAACCGTCCTGCCGAGCAAGAAAGCCAAAACCTACAAGTGATTAAAGAAAAAGGCATTGCACCGCCAACAAATTGTTCTGCGTGCCATTATTAATATAAGATTACGCCTTTAAGCCTTACCTTATAAATCTTCGGTCATTCTTGGAAATATCGTTCAGTCTTTTGAACATCGCCCAAATAAATCATGTTTCTTGAATTAGATATTCTGGATTCGTCTGCAAAAGACGATGTATCCAATCCCGATTTGTCTGTTGAAAAGCCGAAAAGAACTTTTTGGCGGAGTATGGAGCACTTGGAAAGCTCCCCGCAATACAACGAGTTCGTAAAAAACGAGTTCAAATCTGGTGCATTGGATACAGCCGATATAGTTCCCGGCTCACGTCGTCGGTTCCTTCAACTCATGGGAGCTTCTGCTGCTATGATGGGATTGGCCGCATGTCGAAAACCCTTTGAAAAGGTTGTACCATATACCCGTCAGCCAGAAGAAATCATTCCGGGACGCCCACTTATGTACGCCACGGCGATGCCCTTCGGAGATCATGTTCGTCCAGTTTTGGTTGAAAGTCATGAGGGGCGACCTACAAAAATTGAGGGTAATGCAGAGCATCCACAAAACAAAGGCGTAGGGGCCACAAGTCCCTTTGAACAAGCATCTATCCTGAATATGTTTGATCCAGATAGAATGCGGCTTCCGAAGTTCAAAGGAGGATCCTCTAATTGGAATAAGTTTCAGCAAGAAGTGGTTGCGGGATTGACCGGAAAGCGTGTGGCGGTACTTACGCCAAGTATCGCTTCTCCGACGTTGGCGGGTCTTTTGGCAACGGCACGTAACCAAGGTTGGAATACCTTTACCTATGATGCCGCTGGGGATGATGTAGAGGCTTTAGGATACCAAATGGCATTTGGGCGGGCTTTAAGACCTGTTTATCAGTTTTCGCAAGCAAAAGTCATTGTTAGTTTAGATGCCGACTTTTTGGCTGCTACCGATAAAAACATGGTGCATAATGCCCGTGAATTTGCAGCTGGACGTCGTGTAATGTCTAAAAATGACGAAATGAGCCGACTCTATGTTGTTGAAAGTGCTTTTACAACAACGGGGGGGATGGCAGATAATCGCCTAAAACTCCGTTCCTCCGAAATACCAGCCTTTGCTGCTGCTTTAGCCGCTGCCACTGGTGTAACGGCTGCTGCACCCAAAGCCGCTGCCTTTGCGGATCACCAATGGGTAAAAGAAATTGCAGCAGATCTTCGTCGGAATACGGGAAAAGTCGTTGTCGTAGCGGGAATGAACCAGCCGCCTGTTGTACATGCCTTGGCTGCCGCCATCAACAGTACCTTGGGAGCAATCGGTACAACTGTTACCGTTTATGACCATCCATCGGGTGGTACTTTGATCCCACAAGTTTCACAAATGGGGGCACTAACGGCTGCCATGAAAGCTGGCCAAGTGGATGTACTCCTGATGCTTGGGGTGAATCCGGTTTATAATGCGCCGTCCGATTTGGACTTTACGAGTGCGCTCAAGAAAGTTCCCGTTTCAGTTCATGCAGGCCATTTGATGGACGAGACCGGCCAAGCGGCAACATGGCATTTGCCTTTGTCCTATTATTTAGAGGCTTGGGGAGATGGGCTTTCCTACACCGGAGTTCGTAGCATCATTCAGCCCTTGATTGCACCGATGTGGGACAGTAAATCAGATCTTGAAATTGTGAATTGGTTGGTCACTGGAACGCAAAAAAGTGGCTTTGACCTCGTAAAAGCGGCAAATAGTGGTATTAATTGGGAAAAGTCGCTTAATGACGGCTTTATAGAAGGTAGTGGCTTTGCGTCTGTTGCCGTTGCATCGTCCAATCTTCCGGCAGACGCCTTAAATACCATCAATACGGTTGATAAAAATACGGTAGAAGTCGTTTTTAAACCACATTTGGCCATTTATGACGGAGCGTTCTCCAACAATGCTTGGATGCAAGAGTTGCCCGAACATGTTACGAAAATTGTCTGGGATAATGCCGCAATCATGAGTCCAGAGACGGCCAACCGCTTAGGCTTAGTCGTGGTAAACAAAGCGGGTAACCATTATGTGGATACCATCAACCTTAAGGTAAATGATCGGAGTGTTAGCACGCCAGTTTGGATTGTACCGGGAACTGCTGATAATTCCATCACGGTCTCTTTGGGTTATGGCCGCCAAATTAAGAGCGATAGCGAAACATGGTCGCACGACTTTTTCTCGAAAGAAGTAGGTATTTATCAAAACGGCCCAATTTCAAATGGTATTGGTGTTGCAATTGAAAAGCTGAGAACGTCCAAAGCCATGCAGGTGGGGCTTCATGCTGAGGTCAACAAAACGGGTGAGACCTACCAGATTGTGACAACTCAAGACCATGGTGCATTACCAGAAGATTGGGAGTCTCAAGGTGCGGTACAACACCAGCAAAATCGCCGTATTGTTCGGATGCAATCTCTTGAGGAGTTTAAGAAGAAGCCTCGTTTTGCAAAAGATTTTGAGCATAAAGTAGATGGAAAAGAAGTAAATTGGAGCCAATACCCCTCGTTATGGGAAGATGATCGTGCAGATATTCAAGAACACGTCACCTCCAGTCCTTGGTACCAATATCAGTGGGGAATGGTCATAGACCTGAATGCTTGTACCGGTTGCTCGGCATGTATTACGGCTTGCCAAAGTGAAAATAATATTCCGGTTGTGGGTAAAGAACAAGTTTCCATGGGGCGTGATATGTACTGGATGCGTCTTGATCGCTATTTCTATGGAGATCAAGAAGAACCCGGTATGGTGATCCAACCGATGCTTTGCCAACACTGCGAAAATGCCCCTTGTGAACAAGTTTGCCCCATTAATGCGACCTCTCACTCGCCAGATGGTATCAATGAAATGACCTACAATCGCTGTGTAGGAACCCGTTATTGCGCAAACAACTGTCCGTACAAAGTCCGTCGCTATAACTTCTTAAACTGGACAAAAGACCTCCCGGCCACCGTCCAGATGACGAACAACCCCAACGTAACCGTTCGTTTCCGTGGGGTCATGGAGAAGTGTACCTTCTGTGTACAACGGATTCGTGAAGCAGGAATAGATGCACGGCGCGAACAAAGAACCTTGAAAGAGGGCGATGTGGTCACGGCATGTCAACAAGCATGTCCTTCACAAGCGATTGCCTTCGGGAATTTGCGGGATAAAAACAGTGCCGTATATAAAATGAAGAAAAACGATCGGAATTACGAAGTCTTGGCTGACCTTGCCAACCGCCCTCGTATTTCTTACTTCGCTCGGATTACCAATCCTAATACCGCACTGAAAAGTCCGGAATACCGCGATGGTGCGCATCATCACGACGATCATGCAGAACACGCCTGATATTTTAGCAAGCCTCCAACCGTAAACTCAGAATATTTAAAACGCGCATGAGCAATCTTGCAACACATACGTCCTACGATCCACCCTTGGTTGATGGAAGCCCTTCTTTCCACGACATTACGGAATGGGTATCGGTTCATAACGAACGGAAAGCCAAGCCTTATTGGTGGGCTGGATTCTCAATAGCCACCATGCTGACCCTTATGCTGGTAACGTGCTTCTTATACCTATTCTGGAACGGGATTGGTGTTTGGGGCAACAACAATCCGGTTGGCTGGGCTTGGGATATTGTTAACTTCGTATTCTGGGTCGGGATTGGTCACGCTGGAACCCTCATTTCTGCGGTACTTTTCTTGTTCCGACAAGAATGGCGAACAGCCATCAACCGCTCCGCCGAAGCGATGACGATCTTCGCCGTTATTTGTGCATTGATTTTCCCCGCTTTCCACATTGGTCGGCAGTGGATGGCCTATTACCTTTTCCCCATTCCCGGACAAATGGGAATGTGGCCCAACTTCCGTAGCCCGCTTCTTTGGGACGTCTTTGCGGTAGGTACATACTTCACGACGTCGCTCATTTTCTGGTACACCGGTCTTATTCCCGATATTGCAACCTTGCGTGATCGTGCAAAATTAGGCAGCCTCCGTCAAAAGTTCATGGGTTTTCTTTCCTTAGGCTGGACGGGAAGCATGAAAAACTGGCTTCACTACGAAAAAGCATACACCATTTTTGCTGCACTTTCCACCCCATTGGTTCTCTCGGTACACTCGGTGGTATCCTTTGACTTTGCGGTATCGCAGTTGCCCGGTTGGCACACCACCATCTTTCCGCCATACTTTGTTGCTGGGGCTATTTTCTCCGGCTTTGCGATGGTTGCAACCCTGCTTGTTCCATTACGCAAATTATATAGTTTAGAGAATATCATAACCGTTCGCCACATCGAGAAAATGAACATCATTATTTTGGTGACTGGCTCGATGGTAGGGTTTGCATATATGATGGAGTTTTTCGTTGCATGGTACTCCGGTGTTCAATACGAAATTTATGCCTTTGTAAACCGTGCCTTTGGCCAATACTGGTGGGCCTATTGGACTATGTTTACCTGCAACGTCGTAACCCCACAGTTGTTCTGGTTCAAGAAGCTCCGTACCAGTATGACGGCAACCTTTATCCTGTCCATATTTGTTAATATTGGGATGTGGTTCGAGCGCTTCGTTATTACTGTTACCTCATTACACCGCGACTTTTTACCTTCTTCGTGGGATTACTACACGCCAACGATCATAGATATTCTTACCTTCATTGGTAGCTTTGGTCTGTTCTTCTTCTTGTTCTTCATCTTCATGCGTCACTTACCTGTGATTGCTGTTGCAGAGGTGAAGATGGTCTTGCCACAGGCTGATCCACACTTTTATGAAGACCATGCCGGTGATGGACATCATGCTCATGAAGCGGCTCCACAAATAGCGCCCAGCCGTTCATAATCCTACCTTAAAACCCGAATTAACCGATAGCTAATAATTTTATGGCAGAAGCAGTCAAAACCGCAACACCACTTCGATTTACCGGAATGGTTGCCGAGTTTGCGAATCCAAAAACGCTTTCTGATGCAGCCTTACAAGTACGGGAGGCTGGGTTTAAAAAGTGGGATTGCTATACCCCATTCCCGATTCACGGACTTGATAAAGCCATGGGACTCCGGCCTTCGCCGCTCGGCTTTATCGTATTTTTTGGGGGGTTAACAGGTCTTGGGCTTGCATTACTCATGATGTGGTGGATGAATTCTTATGACTATCCCGTGAGCATCAGCAACAAGCCACTCTTTTCTGTTTGGCCCGTTATTCCGGTGATGTTCGAGTGTACGGTGTTGTTCTCCGTATTTACCAACATAGGTACCATGCTTGCCCTCAACAGTTTACCCAAGCCGTACCACCCACTTTTTAATGTTTCCGAATTTGCACGTGTGACCGATGATAAATTCTTTATTTACATCGAATCCAGTGATGATAAATATGACGAACACAAGACGGAATCGTTCTTGAAAAGTATTGGTGCGGTACAGGTTGAAGCTGTGCCTGAGTACGAATAAAGTTTGTTTAAGCAAGTAAATTCGGTCTTTTTCCAGAAACCCGTATCAGTATAACAGCATAATGAAGAATCTCTTCGCCATTAGTTTAGGGCTGATCATGTTAGTGCTCGCAGGTTGCCGAGGCACTACTACAGACCAACCCCCGATTCACCTGAACCTCAATATGGATTTTCAGGAGAAATATAGAGCACAATCGGATAATCCCCTTTTTAAAGATGGCCGCTCCATGCGTACACCGGTTGAAAATACCGTAGCACGCGGCAAATACCTTGCAAGTGATGCAGATCGGGTACTTAAAACTGGGAAAGATGCTTCTGGCGTCTATACCCAATTTAACCCCGTGAAAATAGATGAAGCCCTCTTAAAACGAGGTCAAGAACGCTTTCATGTCTATTGCGCACCTTGTCACTCGGAGGTGGGAGACGGGAAGGGCGTTGTTGCAATCTATGGCCAGCGTTCCAATGGTTATACGCTTCCAGCCTCGATCCACCAAGATCGGTTACGGCAGGAGAAAGATGGATATCTGTATGATGTAGTGGTCAAAGGGATCAACAATATGCCGGGTTATGCGGCGCAGATTCCAGACCACAAAGACCGTTGGGCCATTGTAGCTTGGATGCGTGTGCTACAACGTAGCCAATACGCCAACGAGTCTGATGTTCCTACAGCAGAAAAAGCTAAAATTCGTAAGTAAATAAACCGTTTGCCTTAAAGACTGCCAACTATGAGTACGAAATATCAGTTTACGACCGAGAACAAAACTTGGCAACTGCCCATGATAGCAGGTATTGGCCTCCTTTTGGTGAGCGGTATCTATGGGATTATTGCGGGTGATATGCACGGCTTTTGGGCCTCTTATCACGTCGGGTTCCTGTTTACACTGGGCATCAACATCGGGGCTTTGTTTCTCGTGATGATTATGACCATCGCCAAGGCGCATTGGCACATTGTTATCCGGAGATTCCACGAGACCATTGCTTGGTCGTTCCCTATTTTGGCGATTGCGGGCTTGCCTATGGTTATCTTGCTCTTCACGTCTGATCACCACCCCTTGTTCGAGTGGGCGCATAAAGACGTGGTTGCGAAAGACCTGATTCTTCAAGGGAAGTCAGGTTACTTAAATCCAACTTTTTTTACCTTCCGTTACCTTATCTACTTTTTTGTTTGGAGTTGGTTGGCCTTTCGTTTGCACAAACTCTCAACTCAGGAAGATGAAAATCCAGATCCGAGCAATCTTAATATTGGGCCGCTGACTCGAGTAGGTCTTAAGATGCATATTGCAGGAACGGGTGAGGTTTTAGAAAACCGCTTAGAGTACTTCCAGCTTCGTCGCTTAACGTCGGCTTGGGGCATCCCTGTTGCGGCATTGTGTGTTGCTTTTGCCTCCTTCGACTTCTTGATGTCTATGCAGCCACATTGGTTCTCGACCATTTTTGGTGTTCACTTTTTCATCGGAGGCTGGGTAACTTCTCATGCGGTACTTTTGCTGGTCTCCTTGTACTTCGTTCGCAATGGCAAGTTGGCAGAGGTGATTTCAGATGAACACTTCCATGATATGGGTAAATTAATGTTTGCCTTTACGGTGTTTTGGGCCTATATCGCTGTGAGCCAAGCATTGTTATACTGGTACGCAAACCTGCCGGAAGAAACGATCTTTTACAAGATACGCTATGAAACTGGCTGGTTGGGCTGGAGTTGGTTCTTGTTGTTTGGACATTTTGTCTTGCCATTTGTACTGCTCATCGGGCGTAAAATAAAACGTCAAAAAGAAGCGCTTGGCGTGATGGCGGTTTGGTTTTTGGTTGTCCACTTTGTGGACGTTTATTGGAATGCGATGCCCGCACTGTACAAAACTGGACCACATTACAGCATCCTAGATCTGACCTGCTGGCTTGGCTTTATATTCTTATTTGTAGGGCTTTTCTTCTACAAAATCCGCCAACATAGCTTGGTTCCATATAACGATATTTACTTCCAAAAATCTCTCCATTTCCACCAAAGCTTCTAAGTTTAAAATACTTTGAAACCTTGGTAAAACAGAACTAAAATGTCAGAAATGTATCCACGATACCTACAGGTAGTTGAGCCTGAGTACGAAGGGCTTGAAGAATACAACGAGGTTCAGGAAGAAGGTATTAGTACTGGCTGGCTTGCTCGTATCGTTGTTGTAATTGTTGTGGTTGTAGCTGTGATCATGATTGTGGTCTATCAATTTATTAATTTCGAGCGTTCAGCGACGAATGATAAACTCTCAACTGGCTATACCTATGCTGAGCAGGCGAAGCAAACCGAAAAGGTGAGGCAAAAGTTGAAGCAATATGCTGTGGTTGATGCGGCGAATGGCAAGTATCAAATACCTGTAGAGCGTGCGGCAGAGCTTATATTGCGCGAGGCTAAAAACCGTTCCACCGTCACCACGCCAAAATCTGCGCCAACCTCAGCTAACAACTGATTCCAAAAGGGCAACACACATGAAACACCTTTTTGTATGCTGTTTCGTTGTAATAGGCGGTTTACAAGGAGTGTGGGCCCAAATGTTGAACAGTGAGCGCACCTTTGGAGATAAGATTCAAAACACAGCGCCCGAAATTCAACAAGCAACAGGGATTGATGAGCATCTAGGTGCATTTATCCCGCTCGATGCTACATTCCGCGACGAAGAGGGCAAGACGGTAAAATTGTCTTCCTACTTTAAGGGTGAAAAACCGGTTCTTTTAAATTTTGCATACCATACCTGCCCACTTTTGTGCCACTATGTCTTGGATGGAATTGTAGCTGGTGCTAAAAGTATGCCTTGGGTGCCCGGTAAGGAATATGAAATTATTTCCATAAGCATCCAACCTACCGAAACACCTGAATTGGCAAAACGCCAAAAGAAAAATTATTTGGCTAAACTAAATAAAATAGGTGCTGAAAAAGGATGGCATTTTTTAACCGGCGACGAAGCCGAAATCCGAAAAGTTGCCAATACGGTTGGTTTTAGGTATAAATGGGACGAAAAATCTAAACAGTTTTCCCATTCCGCCGCAATCATGTTACTCAGTGGCGAGGGGAAAATTAGTCGTTATTTATATGGTATTCGGTACAGTTCAAAAGACCTAAGAAACGGCTTATTGGAAGCCGCTGAAGGTAAAGTGGGAACAACCATAGATAAAGTCTTCTTATGGTGCTACCACTACGATCCTACCGAAAAATCATATGTGCTAAATGCGTATCGCCTTATGCAAATTGGGATGGGAATTGTGTTGACCCTCGTTGCTGTTGGCTTGGTGTGGTATTGGAAAACTGAATCTAAAACAAAATCTTTGAATCCAGAGGATTTTGTTTAAGCTGATAAAATCTGATAAATAATTGATTTAACCTAAATAGTCGAATGACGCCGAAACACAACAATAATCGCACAATGATAGGAGTCCTAGCCACTGGGATTCTGGCGATCATCTATATGATCTATGTCATGGTTGCCCCACAAGGTGAGCATATACAAGGTTGGACGCCACGCGCGTCATCAACGCTGGCTGAAGGGACCGATTGGGTGTTCAACTTTATCAATTATTGGAACTACTTGTTCTTTATTGGTGTAGTTGCAGCAATGGGCTATTTCATCTATAAATTTCAGCGCAAGTCCGATTCAGAACGGACGGAAAAGGTGGAAGATAGCCTCGCGTTCGAAATGTTCTGGGTGATTTTTCCGACGCTTTTGGTCATGGTGGTCTTTGTCTTAGGGGCAAGAGACTATATGAGCCATAGGGTAACGCCCAAAAATGTCTATGAAATACAGGCCACTGCGTTTCAATGGGGATGGACATTCACTTACCCCAATGGTGGAATTTCCGATAGCTTGGTTGTTCCTGCAAATCAACCTGTACGTATGGTTATGACCAGTAACGATGTTTTACATAGTTTTTATATTCCAGATTTCCGCGTTAAGCAGGATGTCATCCCAAACCGGTTCACCTATGTTTGGTTTAATGCGCCAAAAGCAACGCTGAAATACAATCGTCCAAACGATTCTACGCTTACCGTTTCCACCTTGGAAAGGAGGCACATTTTACATTGTACGGAATATTGTGGCAATTCGCACTCTGGAATGGATCGAAATGTACAAGTGATGGCAGATGCCGATTTTACCACTTGGTTAGAGGAGTTGACAAAGGTTGATGAATCCGCCGAAGGTGGCAAAAAAGTATTTGAAAGCAAGTGCCAATCTTGCCATTCTGCCGATGGGACCCCCGGAATCGGGCCGTCGTGGAAAGGGCTTTGGGGAAGTAACCGAAGTGTCTCGCCGGGTGGATCGGTTCCTGCAGATGAAAATTACATTCGGGAGTCTATCCTGAATCCGGGTGCAAAAGTGGCCAATGGCTTTCCCAATGCGATGACCAATTTTACGGGTCTCATTAAAGATGGCGAGATAAAAGCCCTTATAGAGTACATGAAAACCTTGAAGTAATCCCTTTTTATTGTAAACAAGAGAAACATGAGCGTTACTATGATTGAGCCGGGTCAAACCATGCCCGCTATCGAACACCACTACCTCAATGCCGAAAAGGGAATCAAGAGTTGGCTGACGACAGTTGACCACAAGCGGATTGGGATTATGTATCTCATTTCGGTTGCACTCTTCTTTGCTGTCGGTGGTTTACTTGCCGTCTTTGTTCGTTTAGAACTGTTAACCCCCGGCAGAACCATTATGGATGCAGCCATGTACAACCGCGTCTTTAGTGCACACGGTATCGTGATGGTCTTCCTCTTTATTATTCCTTCGATTCCGGCTTCGCTTGGTAACTTTTTGTTACCAATTATGATTGGCGCCAAGGACGTTGCTTTCCCACGATTAAACCTTGCCAGTTTTTATATTTACTGGGCTGGGGGGATATTAGGGATTATCGGCATGTTGTCGGGAGCCGTAGATACAGGTTGGACGTTTTATGCACCTTATTCTACTACAACCACAACGGTCGTATGGATGACACTTGCGGTATTTGTCGCTGGCTTTTCTTCTATCCTGACTGGACTTAATTTTGTGGTCACCATCCATAAAATGCGTGCGCCGGGTATGACATGGACTCGATTACCACTTTTCTTGTGGGGGATTTATGCCACCGCCATTATTCAGGTTTTGGCTACTCCGGTAATTGGGATTACCATGTTGCTTCTTATGATGGAAAAGTTGATCGGAATTGGAATCTTTGATCCAAAATTGGGTGGCGATCCAGTTCTGTACCAACACTTTTTCTGGTTCTATTCGCATCCGGCGGTTTACATTATGATTTTGCCCGCAATGGGTGTGGTTTCCGAGTTAATGGCAACCTTTTCTCGTCAAAAAATATTCGGCTATAAAGCCATTGCGCTTTCTTCTATGGCCATTGCATTGGTAAGCTTTTTAGTTTGGGGACACCACATGTTTGTTGCCGGACAATCCGAAGTTGCTGCCATTATTTTCTCTGCAATTACCTATTTGGTCGGCGTTCCAACAGGAATTAAGGTAATTAGCTGGGTAGGAACAATGTATAAAGGCTCTATTTCGTTGAGAGCGCCCATGATTTATGCACAGATGTTTCTCTTCTTATTCACCATTGGGGGGCTAACGGGGATCATGCTTGGCTCTCTGAATGTGGATGTCCATTTGCACGATACGTATTATGTTGTCGCTCACTTCCATTATGTTATGATGGGAGGAACGGTGATCGCGTTCTTAGGTGGCTTACACTATTGGTGGCCCAAAATGACGGGCAAAATGTATAACGAGTCATTGGCGAAATGGGCGGCTGGTTTAATCTTTATTGGTTTTAACGTAACCTTCTTTACCCAATTTATCATGGGTAGTCAAGGGATGCCGCGGCGTTATTACGATTATGTACCAGAGTATGCCCATCTCCATGCCTTCTCAACGTATGGTTCGTGGATTTTAGGTCTCGGTTTATTGATTGCATTTATCTGCTTTATCCATTCTCTATTTAAGGGCGAGCAAGTGGGTGCTGATCCATGGGGCGGCACAACCTTAGAATGGCTAACAACTTCTCCTCCGGATGCCCACAACTTTAAGCGCGTTCCATTGGTTACACGTAATCCATATGATTACGATGCTGCATACGATGACCTCCTAGGAGATGGTATGGGGGACGGTGCATCCAGAACACCGACCGTCACCCCCACAAAAGCCTAAGTGTGTTATTTCTCATTTTGTAAGTTTTTCCGATAACTAAGTTTTATGAGCACCATAGCAACCGCAATTGAGACGGGTCATCAAGACCACGATCATGATCATCCTGAATATCTGCAACACCACTTTGTGAGTGCAGATCAGCAGTTCGACTCCGCCAAGATGGGTATATGGCTCTTTTTGGTAACCGAAGTGCTCTTGTTTAGTGGGATATTTGTGGCATATGCCGTATTCCGGAATTGGTACCCCGATTCGTTCCACGAAACCTTTTCCACCTTAAATATTGTTTATGGATTTGTCAATACCTGTGTACTTTTGACATCGTCGTACACGATGGTATTGGCAATCAACAGTATTCAAAACAACCAAGTGGACAAAATGGTGAACTATTTGTTCACGACCGTTGCCTTGGGCGCTGTTTTTATGCTCATCAAGACCATAGAGTATAAAGAGAAGTATGATGGTGGCATTTTCTTCTGGCTTTGGGAGCCGCACGGCCATCACTACGAACACTTGGCGAATGTTGCATACGCTTCTATCTTCATGAAGCTATATTTTGTCGCAACGGGTATCCACGGCTTGCACGTATTGATTGGCATGTTCCTCTTGTTGTGGGTAGCTTGGAAAGGAAAAGAAGGCCGCTGGTCTGCTGACTACTACAACTATGTTGAAGTCTCCGGACTTTACTGGCACTTGGTGGACATTGTTTGGATATTCTTGTTCCCCTTATTGTACCTGACATCATAAAGCAAGGGTGCGGCGAACGCAAAAGATCTTAACCTCAAAATTTTACACAACCTGAGTATGGCACACGGACATAGCCACGAAGGCGGCGGACATCATATTACTCCGCAAAGCGTTTTGAAAAATACTTTTATTGCCCTTTTGGTACTCACCTTGATAACTGTTGGAACGTCTATGTTCCTTCATGCAGTTCCTTCATTGGGCTTTCTGGGCATTCCATTGGCCATTCTACTGGCAACCGGAAAGGCCAGTTTGGTGGTCTTGTATTTTATGGGCATTAAATATGACAAGCCTATAAACGGTGTAATTGCCGTTGGAATGGTGCTATTTGTTGTAATCTTTCTTGTTTTCACTTTGATGGATACCACCACGCGGAAAGCCTTTGGGGATCGTTTTGGCACCACACAGATGGAAGACGCGGAGCATTGGAAAACCCTGAAAGCGCGTGAAAAAGAGATTTTAGAAGGCGCGAAAAAAGTCCCGCTTACCCCTGCTGATTATCAAAGGCTGGGTGCTGCTCCCGTAGCGGATACTACCGCAGCACAATAATTTTACTTTGTAGTCAAAAGCTCTTGATTCTTCGGTGGTATGGTGTTAAACTGTATCACCGCTTTTGCTTTAAAGAAATGGTCACGTTTATCTTTTTATTTATTTTAATGTTTGCGCCTGTATTTTTTATTCTACTGGCGTGGTTGCTGACGACCATTTTACGTCTTTATTTCCCTGAAAAAATGATGCCTATCCAATATGACCCAGTATGGCAGAGAAAAGAGGCGACAAAAAAGGGGATGATGGTTCCTGTTGGTGTTCAGGAGATTTATGAGGATCAGCAACGTTTGCGGCGAGAAAAGCCTCCCGTGTTTTATGCGTATGACGGTGTGCGATCGGATGGTTTCCCGTGTGAATGGGAAAATGAATTGTATGAAAGAAGAAACTGATAAACCAACCCCATAGGAAATCGTCGCCTGATGTTTAGGGGTATTCCCGCATTTTGGGCCTGTAACACCTTTTTTATACCATTTCTATAGCCCACTGATATTTGCGCAAAGAATTGAAAGCACAAAGATTATCCAATCACCAATCTTCAACTGCAAAGTAAATAATTACTTAAGGTGATTCCTTGATACGTCTGACCTTATAAAGGAAAGAGCTATATTAGCTTTTGGGCAATGGCATCTAATAAAAAGTTACTGATTTGTTGATAGCTTTTTTGTAGCGTTGTTTTAATCGGAACGTTTTTGGACTCGCCAATAGCTGCTTTTACGACAGAACACGGTACACCATTCGAGGCGGCTACAAACACCATTGCATAGGCTTCCATATCGCTTAGGTCAGCAATTTTCTGCCAATACACCCGATCCTTGGGGTCTTTAGAAACATGTTCTTGGGTCACTAAAATGCCTTCCCGAAGGTTTTTAAAAGGTGTTTCGATGGTAAGCCGGGGATATATGGGCATGGTGAATTCGATTCTATCACCCTCAAAAACCTGTGTACAGGCTATAAATTCCCCATCGTTGAATTGAGCATTGTACTTCGTAGCAGTTCCAATATGAAGAACTTTAGAGGGTTTGATGCTTTTAATGAATTGTTCCGATCTTAAGGTAGCCTTGATTTTCCCGACGCCTGTAATCGCAATGGCTATCGTGTTGTCCTGATCGAATTGCCCTTCTTCGAGGCCATCGAACCGGCCAGCATGGTATGCTTTTAAAAAAAAATGTGCTTCTTGCTGGGTAGAGAAAAAAATGGCTGTCATGTCTCAATAGGTTTGTCTTGATCAACAAAAAAACGTGGGAATATGAAAGTAATAGACATCATTGAACGTGCCAAAAACCCCTTGGTCTCATATGAAATTATTCCACCGAAACGTGGTGGAACTATCCAACAGATATTTGAACTCATCGAACCGTTGCAAAAATTCAACCCTCCATTCATTGATGTGACCAGTCATGCCGCCGAAGTGCAGTACGAGGAGTTGGCGAATGGTGTTGTCAAGCGGACGGTAAAGCGGAAAAGGCCAGGGACATTGGGTATGTGTGCTGCCATTAAAGGGAAGTTTGGTATCGAAACGGTTCCTCATTTACTTTGTGAGGGCTTTACACGCGAAGAAACAGAAGATGCGCTGATCGAGTTGAATTATCTTGGGATCCAAAATGTTTTGGCCCTGCGAGGGGATCAGCATGGATTTTCAAAGCCCATTGCGACAAACCGCTCCCGTAATGATTTTGCTTCGGACTTGGTAAAGCAGATAACAGCCATGAATCGCGGTGAGTATTTAGAAGAGATGTTGGATGCCGCGGGAACCGATTTTTGCATTGGTGTGGCCGGTTATCCGGAAAAGCATTTTGAGTCGCCGAATATGCAGCGGGACATACATTATTTAAAGCAAAAAGTGGATGCTGGTGCGGCTTATATTGTAACGCAAATGTTTTTTGACAATCGGCATTTCTTTACATTCGTGGAGACTTGTCGTGCCGCTGGAATTACGGTTCCGATTATTCCAGGTCTTAAAGTTTTGACGACAAAGAACCATCTAAAATCGTTGCCCAAAAGCTTTTATTTAGAACTGCCAGAAGAATTGGTACAAGAGATCGAACAAGCACCTAAAGAAAGGGTGCCGGAGATTGGTATGAAGTGGGCGATAAAACAGGCGGAAGAATTGCTGTCAAATGGATATAATGTACATTTTTACATTATGCAACAAGCCAAACACATTGTGCCAGTGGTAGAAGCCCTATATAAAATGGCGTAAATAAGAACTACGGGAACTTAAAGGTATCTGAGCAAAACAATTTGCACATTGTCTAACGAAATGAGGCTTTTTGGGTCTGTACTACCATGTGGTTGGGATAAGATTTCTGGATCACCTCCGGAGTACAGCCCTCATAAATCGCCCAATTTCGGTACCTCGGATATCTTGTGTACCTTCCGTAAAAACATCAATCAAATAGGCCAAGCGGTCATCTTCGCTAAGGGTATTTGCATGATCCATGATGGTCTGAAGCATTTCCCTTAAACGTAAACCGTGTTGGTCGGATGTATAATGGTCTTGCTTTTCTTCGGTTAATTCGGGCAAAGGTAAAAAGCTACTTGGTGTAAGGGCTTTTTCTGCCTTTAGAACGCCAAGGGAATCCCCAGAGGCGCGACTAAGTTGGGAGATCGTGGGAGCATCGGGTATGGGAGAAGCCGAAAAGATTGGCTCCACTAAAATTCGTCCCAATACGATAGCTGCTTGTGGTTTTAAAGGATATGCAACATTTGACACCAGCCTTTGCCCTTCTAACCACGTTCCATTATGACTCCCCAAATCCATGATTTTCCAAATCCCATTTTCAAGGTAAATGCGGACATGTTTCCGACTAAGCAAACAACCCGGATCATCGAGTGGAATATCGCATTGTGCAGACCTGCCCAAGGTTACGGCTTTTTGGTTTATCTTGACCTCGTGAGGGAGGCCATTGAGGGTGTATTTTAAAATCATGGGAGAATTTTCCTTGGTAGCAAATAATTAAGATTCAAAACTTATGCCATAGTTTATACAAAAGACGAAATAATGGCAGAAGGCATCAAATATTTTTGATATACCAACAAACAACTTTCTTCGCTACAATAAACGGACGACCATAATTCGTCTAATTCAAGCATATCCTCGCTTCTTCGAAGCATTTGGAATACGCCCCCAAGCCCAAGCCTCGTCTCCCAAGCCCAAGCCTTGCATTTATCCTTGCGATTCCCCACTCCTTTTCTACCGCTTTTGACGATGTGTTCGGAACCACATTTACGGCAGTATTGATGTTTGATAACCGTAACCGAGGTTTTTGTAGCAAAGTTAAACATTACCATCAGGAGGTGGGATCTGGTGGCTTTAGCTTCTGGAAACGGGAACTACGTTATCGGCTTGTTATTAATCCATTTGAAGGTATCATTGGGTGCATGTGTTTGGCATTTGGGGTTAGGGCTATTTTTGTTTGATGCCAGAGCTACGCTCCTCTTTCTTTAATTGAATGTACCTGCATCTACGAAGATTTTAGAGCTACGCTCCTCTTTGCTTTTGTGTGTACAAAAATTGCTCCCTGTAAAAAACAGAAGCGTTAGCACCGCCATCTTCATAGAATAAGGTATTACAAGGGCAAAAAACAGGGGCGTCAGCCCCGCCATCTTGATAGAAAAGGTATTGCAAGCGCAAAAACAGGGGCGTTCGCCCTGCCATCTTGATAGAAAAGATATTGCAAGCGCAAAACAGGGACATTAGCACCGCCATCTTCATAGAAAAGATATTGCAAGCGCAAAAAACAGGGGCGTCAGCCCCGCCATCTTGATAGAATAAGGTATTGCAAGGGCAAAAACAGAAGCGTTAGCACCGCCATCTTCGTAGAAAACGTATTGCAAGCGCAAAAAACAGAGGCGTTAGCCCTGCCATCTTCGTAGAAAACGTATTGCAAGCGCAAAAAACAGGGGCGTCAGCCCCGCCATCTTGATAGAATAAGGTATTGAAAGGGCAAAAACAGGGGCGTCAGCCCTGCCATCTTCGTAGAAAAAAGCATTGTAATAGCGAAAAGTGGAGCGAGCAAGCTTGTTCAAACCCACCTAAACAACCCGACCCGCTACTTGTACGTTTTGAGGTGTAAACAGTACGCGCAGTTAGATCGTACAATGGCGTTGCGGCAATATCCAATAATCCCCTATAACCCGAAACTTAGGGTGGCTTAACGGACTTGAAAGAAGTACCATCTACAAAAAAATCATTGGTGAAGTGGTGGTAAATCCTTATATTAAGGTGCATTCATGGTGTCCTTTCCTCTATTTACCTGCAAAAAAGATAAGGACAATCCTTAATGTAATAGGAAGACCATCAAGTGCTTGGCTCTTACACCCTCTTCCTGAGAGGGCTGTCATTAAGCTTCACAAACGCTCGGTGAATGCGGATATTGCCGCAATATTGCGGCAATATAGATGTTGTGCAATATGCCGCCAAAAATTCCGCTGACAAACAAATTTCCAACTTTTTTTAATCTTGAAGAAACTGAATCCAGACCAAATATGCGTGAAAAAAAGGTCTGAATTCATTTTCTATAAAATGGACTGAAAACAAAACGCAGAACCTGAATATTAACGAAAATTTTTGACAGCATATCTTACAACGGAATCAAATATTGCATTCCTAACTCTTTGAATAAAAGCAACGCTGACAAAAACTTAACGGAAAAATTTTTGAAAATATCAATGACAAATTTTCGGCTCTGAATTTTACAAACTTGTGAAAAAAATTGCTTGACAAAAAAATTTACATCTAAAGAAATGTCGTTCTGACAAAAATTAGTCGGTGTTTGATAAAAAAATTCTATACTTGAAAATAAATAATTTCTGACCTGACAAAAAAATCTAAAAAATGAAAAAGGCACATCGCACAACATGGTATTTGTGAAAGCGGGGCTGAAGTGCTCTTGCGTTGAAAGTTCAAGAATTCTTTGCCGCAAAAAAAGTTTTTACATTTTTTGTGAAAATTTGAAAAATGTAAAATCTTTTTTGCTACCTTTGGTTTTAATACAACGAAACGGTATTTTTTGCCCCGCCTTCACAAATACCCGATCGTTGGCAGCAATGGTAACGGACGACACTACCAAGACCAAACGGACAGAAAAAACGAGCAGACAATGACACAAGACAAAGATTTAATTTTTGCCCAACACACATTTTTTTGTTTTTCTGCCACCGCACAAGTGGCACATTTGGTTTTGCCCGACACACAACGCCAACGCTTCGCAAAACCAAAAGAGCCACTTTTTCCCTATCGAACTTAGACAGCGTTTTAAATTTTTAAGTATCTTTACCAGCGAATGAAGTGTTTTTTAATCATATTCAGTGTTTATTTCTTGGCATTATCGCTAATGCCTTGTACTGATGCACTCGGTATGAATGCCCCCAATACTTCAAAAACAGAAATTACTAAAACGCACAATGGCGATGCAGAACATAACGATTTTTGCAGTCCGTTTTGTATTTGTAGTTGTTGTAATACCCCTGTTAATATAACCTTTGATTCGTTTAGCATAAAGGTAAATAAACCTGTCGCAACTTCACTTAAAATACCCGTTTTTAATTTCTTTTTCGCTTCCAATTACTACGGAAACATTTGGCAACCGCCTAAGATTAACGCTTAATTTTTTTGGTTTAATGTACTATCGGTACAAGCATAACGCTATGCGTTAGTTGCTGTATTTACCGTGCTTTCGTGCATTTACCTTTCTTTCTGTTTCCTACGGAAAGTGTTTAAATCCATTCGTGTTAATCAATAATCAAATAAATTGTGTTAGACAGTATTATAAAATTTAGCATAAAAAACAAGTTAGTCATTGGAATAATGACCTTGTTACTCATCTTATGGGGAAGTTGGAGTGCTACCAAACTGCCCATTGATGCCGTTCCTGATATTACCAATAATCAGGTGCAAATAATTACGCTTTGTCCTACATTGGCAGGACAGGAAGTAGAGCAATTAGTTACATTTCCTATTGAACAAAGCATTGCCAACCTGCCCGATTTAGAAGAAACCCGAAGTATTTCACGGTTTGGGCTTTCGGTTATTACGGTTGTATTTGATGATGATGTGGATATATATTTTGCCCGACAGCTTGTCAATGAAAAACTGAAAGAAGCCGAAGAAAAAATCCCAAAAGGCATTGGCACACCCGAACTTGCACCTGTAAGCACAGGTTTGGGCGAAGTGTACCAATACATCATACACCCCAAAAAAGGGAGTGAACATAAATACAATGCCAAAGACTTGCGTACTATGCAGGATTGGATTGTTGCCCGACAGCTAAACGGAACAAAAGGCATAGCCGAAGTAAACAGTTTTGGTGGCGAACTGAAACAATATGAAGTAGCCGTAAATCCCAACCGCTTAAAGGCAATGGGTGTAAGTGTTACCGATATTTTCAATGCTCTTGAAAAGAACAATCAGAATACAGGTGGTGCATACATTGACAAAAAACCAAATGCTTACTTCATTCGGGGTATTGGTTTGGTTACTTCGTTGGAAGATGTAAAAAACATAGCTGTAAAAAACACTAACGGAAGTATTCCGATTTTTATAAAAGATGTTGCAGAAGTTCGTTTTGGTAATGCGGTTCGCTACGGAGCATTAACCTACAATGGCGAAGTAGATGCCGTTGGCGGTGTGGTAATGATGCTCAAAGGCGAAAACAGCAACGAAGTAGTAAAACGTATCAAAGAAAAATTGCCTGTCATTCAGAAATCTTTGCCCGATGATATTGTCATTGAGCCTTATTTGGACAGAACAGATTTAGTTGGCAGAGCAATCAGCACCGTAGAAAAGAATTTAATTGAGGGAGCGTTGATTGTCATTTTCGTGTTGGTGCTGTTTTTGGGAAATTTAAGAGCAGGTTTAATTGTGGCTTCCGCTATTCCGTTGTCAATGCTGTTTGCTTTGGGAATGATGAATGTTTTCGGAGTAAGTGCCAATTTAATGAGTTTAGGAGCTATTGACTTTGGTTTGATTGTGGACGGTGCAGTTATTATTGTAGAAGCCACTTTGCACCATTTGGGTTTGCGAAAATCAATGAACAAGCTGACACAGCAGGAAATGGACAACGAAGTTTTTGTGTCCGCTTCCAAAATCAGAAACAGTGCAGCGTTTGGCGAAATCATTATTTTAATCGTGTACATTCCTATTCTCACATTGGTAGGCGTTGAGGGCAAAATGTTTACACCAATGGCTAAAACAGTAGGATTTGCCATTTTGGGAGCATTGATTTTGTCGCTTACTTATATACCAATGATGTGTGCTTTGTTTTTGTCAAAAAAAGTTTCACACAAAGAAACCATTTCAGACAAGATGATGAACTACCTGCAAAGCATTTACCAACCGCTTTTGCAGAAAGCCGTAAAAATAAAATATTGGATTGTTGCTTCGACCGCTCTACTCTTTGCCTTTTCCCTTTTGCTCTTTAAAAATTTAGGTGGCGAATTTATACCACAATTACAAGAGGGCGATTTTGCGTTTCATTGCATATTGCCACAAGGCAGTTCGTTGAGCCAAAGTATTGAAACTTCAATGCAGGCATCAAGAATTATCAAAGAGTTTGACGAAGTAAAAATGGTAGTCGGCAAAACAGGTGCAGCAGAAGTTCCTACCGACCCAATGCCACCCGAAGCCACCGATATGATGATAATTCTGAAACCGCAAAAAGATTGGAAAACAAAAAAGAGTTATGATGAGTTAGCCGATGAAATTTTTGAAAAATTAGAAGTCATTCCGGGTATATTCTTTGAAAAAAATCAACCTATCCAAATGCGTTTCAACGAACTGATGACAGGCATACGGCAAGATGTAGCGGTTAAGATTTTCGGGGAAAATTTAGACAGTCTTGCCATTTATGCAGATAAGGTAAGTAAGGTTATTCAAACAGTAAACGGAGCGACTTCGCCACAGGTAGAACGGGTTAGCGGATTGCCACAAATCAATGTAGAATACGATAGAACACGACTTGCCAATTACGGTATCAATGTAGAAGATGTAAACAATGTAGTAAGCACCGCATTTGCAGGAAAAAGTGCAGGACAGGTTTTTGAAAACGAAAGGCGTTTTGATTTGGTTGTGCGGTTAGACAGCACTTATAGAACCGATATAGACGATGTAAGTAATTTGATGATACCGACCAATACAGGCAATCAAATACCATTATCGCAGGTAGCAACTATCAGTTACAAATTAGGTGCTGCACAAATCAGCCGTGAAAGTAGCAAACGCAGAATTGTAATCGGTTTCAATGTATCGGGTAGAGATGTACAAAGTGTGGTAGAAGATATTCAGCAGAAATTGAACGAACAGGTAAAATTGCCGACAGGTTATTATTTCACTTATGGCGGACAGTTTGAGAATTTGCAAAAAGCAAGTAAACGCCTGATGATTGCTGTACCTGTTTCGCTGTTTCTCATTTTTTCATTGCTGTACTTTACATTCCGTTCACTCAAACAGGCAAGTCTGATTTTTACCGCAATCCCAATGAGTGCCATAGGTGGCGTGTTTGCGTTGCTGTTGCGTGGTATGCCTTTCAGCATTTCGGCAGGTATCGGCTTTATTGCTTTGTTTGGTGTAGCAGTATTAAACGGAATTGTCTTAATCGGAACTTTCAACCAATTAGAAAAAGACGGAGTTAAAGACATTTTCAAACGAGTATTTGACGGCACAAAGGAAAGGTTGCGACCTGTACTAATGACGGCAACCGTAGCAAGTTTGGGCTTTTTGCCTATGGCATTAAGCACAGGTGCAGGAGCAGAAGTACAAAAACCATTGGCAACCGTTGTTATTGGCGGATTGATTACGGCTACTTTCCTTACGCTGTTTGTACTGCCTTTGCTGTATATCATTTTCAATTCAAAAATCAACATCAGAAAAAAAGGAAAAATGAAATCCGTTACAACCGTAATTGTGTTGTTGCTTTCTGTTTTAAGTTTCAATGCAAATGCTCAAAACAAAAAAATAATTGGTGTAGATGAAGCGATAAACATTGCATTGCAAAACAACGGAAATATAAAAGCGAAAGATTTTGAAATAAAATCGGCTCAAAGTCTGAAAAGAACATCGGGCGAATTACCGAAATTAGATTTTAATGCACAGTTGGGACAATACAACAGTATAAAGTTTGACCAATCTTTTCAAGTAGCACAAACGATACCGTTTCCGACTTTGTTCGGTGCTAAAAAACAACTGATAAATGCCGAAGTAAAAGGCAAAGAATTACAAAGTGAAATAACCGTATTGGAGTTAAAAAATCAAGTGCGTACTTATTTCTATCAAATTCAGTATTTGCAGAATAATCAAAAGCAGTTGTTGTATTTGGATAGTTTGTACAATGATTTTATCAAAGTGGCAGAACTGCGTTACAAAACAGGCGACACCAAAAAAGTAGAAATCAGTACAGCACAAGCCAAGCAAGGCGAAATCAATTTATTGCTGAAACAAAATGGAGTTTATCTCAATAATGCTTATCAAAATTTACAGGCATTGATGAATACAAAAGAACCGTTTGAAGTTGCCAATGATACAGATTTTAAGCCTTTGCAGGTAAGCACTTTGTTAGACAGCACAGCCATTGCAAACCACCCGACAATTAAGGCGTTGTATCAAGATATAATCATTGCAGAACAAACAAAAAAGGTAGAGAAAGCACAGGGTTTGCCCGATTTTACGATTGGTTACACTAATCAGTCTTTAATAGGTTTTCAAACTATAAACGGACAGGAGCAGTATTTTAATTCGGGCAATCGGTTCAGTTATGTAAGCGTTGGTGTTTCTATTCCTTTGACTTTCGGAGCTACAAAAGCAAGGATAAAATCTTTGGACTATCAAAAACAAGCCATTGAAGCCAACACCAAGCAACAGCAAATTTTGTTGGAAACACAGTTTCAAAATGCCATACAGCAGTATCAGCAGGATTTGCAGGAGTTCAATTACTATCAGCAACAAGCCTTGCCTAATGCAAACGATATTGTTTCATCGGCTCAATTAGGTTATCGCACAGGCGATATAAGCTATGTGGAGTATTTGTATGCTTTGCAAACGGCAACAGACATTCAGTTGAATTACCTAAAAAGTATTCAGCAGGTCAATCAATCGGTCATCAATATTTATTCAATAATCAATCAATAATTCGGTATGAAATTCAATATAAAAAATTCAATCGTTTTTCCTTTGGCACTATGCACTTTGCTTGTGATAAGCAGTTGCGGTAGCAAAGACAATCATTCGCATAATGACGAAAATACAAAAGAAACAGGTACTTCTGACGGACACAACCACGAAGAAGAAACGCCAACCATTGCCACGCTTACACAAGAGCAGATAAAAGCCGTTGGCATCACGTTGGGCAAAGTAGAAAACAAGGAACTCACAGCCACTATAAAGGCAAATGGTATGCTTAAAGTTCCAAACAACAACAAAGCAAATGCCACTTCTTTGTATGGTGGAGTTATCAAAACGCTGAATGTGCAAATTGGCGATTATGTAAAGAAAGGACAGGTAATTGCTACGATTGCCAATCCGCAGTTTATACAGTTGCAGGAAGAATATTTGACTATTGGCAGTAAAATCACTTTTGCAGAACAGGAAGTACAACGCCAAAATGAACTCAATGCAGGAAACGCAGGAGCTTTGAAAAATCTGCAAAACGCAACGGCAGAACTCAATACGCTTCGCACCCGAAAAGCATCATTGCAACAGCAAATACAGCTAATGGGCATCAATCCAAATTCGGTATCAAACAGCAACTTGAAATCTGCATTGGTAGTTACAAGTCCGTTGAATGGAACAATAAGCAATTTGTTTGCAAAGATTGGCAGTTATGTAGATGTTTCTTCGCCTGTTGCCGAAATCGTAGATAACAGTTCATTGCATTTGGATTTACAAGTGTTTGAAAAAGATTTACCGCTTTTGAAAATCGGGCAAACCATTCATTTTACCTTAACCAATAATCCTACTAATGAATACGATGCAAAAGTGTTTAGCATTGGTTCATCATTTGAAAACGAGAGCAAAACCATTGCCGTGCATTGCACCGTTACAGGAAACAAAATAGGTTTGATTGACGGAATGAACATTACAGGAATTGTGAGTTTGAGCAATGCCCTAACACCTGCCGTACCCAATGAAGCCATTGTAAACGCAGACGGAAAAGACTACATTTTTGTTGTTACTGATAAAAAAGCGGAAGAACACCACGAAGAAGAAAGCGAAGAACACAACCACGAAAGTGAAGACCGTAAACACAGCAATGAAGAAAACGGCAACATCAATTTTGAAAAAATAGAAGTTGTAAAAGGCGTTTCCAATATGGGCTACACCGCAATAACTTTTGTACAGGACATTCCTGCCAATGCTCAAATTGTAATCAAAGGAGCATTTTTTGTCAATGCCAAATTATCTAACACAGGAGGACACAATCATTAAAAATTAAAAGCAATGATAAATACAGATAAAAATCACAAGCATATTTACAATGTACAAGGTAAGCAGCTTTGTTGCACACAGGAAGAAAAAATTTACACCAATGCAGGTGCAAAAGAGTTGATAAAAGAAAAGCATCAACACGACCATAGCGATGATGACGGACACGACCACAGCCACAGTGATAGCAACCTTTTCAAAGTGTTTTTGCCAAGCATTATTTCATTGGTGCTATTGCTTGTTGCCGTTTATTTAGACAATTTCCTAAAACCAGAATGGTTTACAGGTTTGGTAAGGATTGTTTGGTATGTGGTGGCTTATATTCCTGTTGGGTTTCCTGTAATCAAAGAAGCCGTTGAAAGCATTGCCAAAGGCGAGATATTTTCCGAATTTCTGTTGATGAGCATTGCCACAATCGGAGCGTTTGCCATTGGCGAATATCCGGAGGGCGTAGCCGTAATGTTGTTTTATGCTGTTGGCGAAGTGTTTCAGACATTGGCGGTAAAAAGAGCAAAAGCAAATATCAAATCTTTGCTTGACCAAAGACCCGATGAAGTAACCGTTTTGCGAAACAACCAACCCCAAACCGTAAAGGCAGAAAGCGTAAACATTGGCGAAATCATACAATTAAAATCGGGCGAAAAATTGGGATTAGACGGAGTTTTGTTATCCGAAACAGCATCATTTAACACCGCAGCTTTAACAGGCGAAAGCAAACCCGATACCAAAGCCAAAGGCGAAACAGTTTTGGCAGGAATGATAAACCTAAACACCGTTGCACAGATAGAAGTTACCACAGCATACACCGATAGTAAGTTGAGTAAAATTTTAGAATTGGTACAAAATGCCACTTCACAAAAAGCACCTACGGAATTGTTTATCCGCAAGTTTGCAAAAATCTACACACCAATAGTAGTGTTGTTAGCCGTTGCCATTTGTTTGCTTCCTTACTTTTTTGTGGCAGATTATCAGTTTACAGATTGGTTGTACAGGGCTTTGGTTTTCTTGGTAATTTCTTGCCCTTGTGCGTTGGTTATTTCCATTCCGTTGGGTTATTTCGGTGGCATTGGTGCAGCAAGTAAAAACGGTATTTTGTTTAAAGGAAGTAACTTTTTAGATGTACTTGCCAATATCCAAAACGTAGTAATGGATAAAACAGGAACAATGACAGAGGGCGTTTTCAAAGTGCAGGAAGTAGTTTTTGACAAAGCATTTAATCAAACAGAAATGCTACAAATGGTGGACGCTTTGGAACGATTGAGTACGCACCCCGTAGCAACTGCCATTCACGAATATGTTGGCAAAACAAATAATGAAATCAAATTAGAAAACACCGAAGAAATTGCAGGACACGGACTGAAAGCCGAAGTAAACGGAAAACAATTATTAGTAGGAAATTTCAAATTGATGAACAAGTTTAACATTCAGCACGATGTTGATGTAAGTAAAATTGTTTACACCATAATTGCCGTTGCTTACGACAACAAATTTGTAGGTTATCTTACAGTTGCCGACAGCATAAAACAAGACTCACAAAATACCATTGACAAGCTGAAAATGCTCAACGTAAAACCGACAATGTTGAGTGGCGACAAAAGTTCGGTTGTGAAATTTGTTGCCGAACAATTAGGAATTGCAAACGCTTTTGGCGACTTGTTGCCCGAAGACAAAGTAAGCAAGGTAAAAGAAATCAAAGCCAAAAATGAAACCGTTGCCTTTGTCGGAGACGGTGTAAATGATGCACCTGTTGTAGCGTTAAGTGATGTCGGTATTGCAATGGGCGGTTTAGGTAGCGATGCCACCATTGAAACAGCAGACGTAGTAATACAAGACGACAAGCCGAGTAAAATACCTATGGCAATCAATATCGGTAAACAGACAAAGAAAATTGTTTGGCAAAATATCACATTGGCATTTGTAGTAAAAGGAATTGTTTTAATACTTGGTGCAGGTGGCTTGGCAACAATGTGGGAAGCCGTTTTTGCCGATGTAGGTGTAGCATTATTGGCAATCTTAAACGCAGTACGAATACAACGAATGAAATTTTGACAAACCAACGCTAAAAGCAAGCACATTTGCAAACCGCACAAGGCGACACACAAGCCAAAGTTTGCAAAAGAGCTTGCTTTTTCCAACGCACGACAGAAAAAACAAAAAAATCTTTCCACGCTTCGCAAAAAATTAAATCTGCCGACACACCAAACCTGACAGACAAATACGAACGGACGGAAAAAACCACAGCTGCCAACATCGGTTTGGCGTTATGGCGGCTGACGTGCATAATTTGAGCTTAGTGCTACTATTAAACTTTTGTGCTAAATTTGGGCTGATGTTCCCTGATTGCCGCCACAAACGCCAAGCCGTGAACCGTTGTATGAAATGGCGGCTAAAGACAGTTTTCGTCTAATCATTTAAAGTGCGGTGAACAATTCCCGCCCATATTTTGGCACTGTCGTGAGAACTGCTCGCCGGGTTTGATTTTGACTAAGCCGCCACATTCATACAACATTGCATTGGCGCAATGCCTTTGCAAATATCGTTTTATTTTAAAGAACTTGTTTGGCACTTCGCCAATGCTTTGCCGTTATGTGCTATGAAAAAGCACGATGAAATAATTTAAAAAAATTAAATTATGTCTTGGAATTATCGAAAACGAATTAAAATTATACCAGGTGTTCACCTGAATTTTAGTAAAAATGGAATAAGCACTTCGATTGGATTTAAAGGTGCAAGTTTAAATTTTGGGAAAAATGGAACTTATTTAAATACAAGTATTCCTGGAACAGGTTTGTATAATCGTCAAAAATTATCTGGAAATAATTCTAATAATCAACCTGAAAATATTGAAGTTCAACAACCAATTTTAGAAGATAATATTTTTAGTGCAGATATTCAAGAGATAACAAGCCAAGATTTACAAGGTATTAAGGAAGCAATTTTAGGAGCACACGACCAAAGACAAGAATTAAATAATGATTTATTTAAAATCAAATCGACATTAGCAAAAACTAAATTCAAATTAGCCGCAAGTTACATATTTTTGTATGGTATTATCAATAAGACTATTAAAGAAAGTTACAAATCAGATATAGTTGCACAAAAAGACGCTATAAAACAATTACAAGAGCAAATTTCAAATTGTTATGTTAATTTTGAAATTGAGTTTGACGACGAGATTAAACAAAAATATGAAAAAGTTGTAAGCACATTTAAACAATTAATATCTTGTCATAAAATTTGGGATGTAACAAGTGCAAATTATCAAGATACACGTGTAACTCGCTCTGCGGCTGGAACTGTTGTTCAAAAACGAGAAGTGAGATTTGGAATTAAATCATTGCCTGATGTTAAATCTACTTATGAACCGCTTTGGTTTAAAAATGCAAATGGAGCAGATTTGTATTTTTTTCCCAATTTTATAATAATGTATTCTACAAGAACTAAATTTGCAGTAATTGGGTTAGAAGAATTAGAATTTTATAATAGTTACACAAGATTTGTAGAAACAGGAACTGTTCCTCGTGATACAAAAATTATTGATAAGACTTGGGCGAAAGTAAATAAAAATGGAACACCAGATAAACGATTTAAAGGGAATTATCAAATTCCAATAGTAAGATACGGTGAAATTAAATTACGAACCAAAACAGGATTAAACGAAGAATATGAATTTAGTAATTACGAATTTACAGAAGAATTTGCTAAATCATTTAAAGATTATCAAGATACAATTTCAAGATTAAACCAGATAAATAAATGATAATAAAGCACATAACATACAATATGCGATAATTGCGGGCTTTTGTGGTAGGTTGAAACATTGTGCAAGAAAGAAACATTTGTGCTAACTTGAAATGATAGTGCCTTGAAATCCCGCAACATACGCATATTGTTTTTCGTTAGCAGTCAGCTTAAAAGACGACACCAACAAGACAAAATTGACATAAATGGCAAGAAAAAAACAGAATAGTAACCTTCCTTCATTTGACGAACTTATCGTTCCGACAGTTAAGGCACTTATTGAATTGGGTGGCTCGGGGACAATTGAAGAGATTAACACGAAAGTTTATGAAATTGCAAACATACCAGACGACATTTTGCAAATTCCGCACGGTGACGAAGGGACAACTATTGAAGTAGATTACCGACTTGCTTGGAGTAGAACATACTTGAAAAAATTCGGACTATTAGAAAATTCAAGTAGAGGTATTTGGGCATTATCAAAGGCAGACATTAACGTTACGAAACTTGACCATATAGAAATAGTAAGAGCAGTTAGAGAGCAAAACAAGCCAACTCAACCAAAAACAAAAACCACCAAGACAACTGAAGAGGAAATTCAACAAGAAGTAACAAACGAAGTTGACAACACCGAAGAATGGAAAGAAAAATTATTGAACGTTCTTTACAATATTTCACCAGCCGCATTTGAGCGACTTGCACAACGAGTTTTAAGAGAAAGTGGCTTTTTCCAAGTAGAAGTTACAGGTAAAGTTGGTGACGGTGGAATTGATGGAAAAGGAATTGTAAGAGTAAGTGGACTTTTAAGTTTCCACGTTATTTTTCAATGCAAACGATACAAAGGTTCGGTAACACCAAGTCAAGTCAGAGACTTTAGAGGTGCTATGCAAGGACGAGCAGATAAAGGCTTAATAATAACAACAGGAACATTTACAAGAGAAGCAATCAAAGAAGCAACGAGAGATGGAGCACCTCCAATTGACCTTATTGACGGAGAACTTTTATGCGACAAGTTAAAAGAATTAAAATTAGGAGTGGACACTAAATTGACAGAAACAATAGAAGTTAAAAATGAATGGTTTAACAATCTATAATGTGGACAGAAAAGAAGCCCGAACTACCAACATCGGTTTGGCAATAGTGGGGCAGACAGTTGTAAACTCAATATTTTTGCTTCTATTGGGCATTTATGCAAATGTTGGGCTGAAGATTTTCATATCGGCCACCTTCGCCAAGCCGTAAACCGTTGGCAGCAATTTTCAGGTACCATAATTATAATAAAACCATGACCTTAATAAGGATCATTTTGAATGTATTATTATTATTTGAATGTATTATGATGAACAGTATTTTTCAATGTAAATGCTATTGCACAAAACAGTTTTCAATACGGTGACAAAGTGCCAATATATTTAGCAATTGAAATAGGAGAGCTTGAATTCGCACAAGTTTTTACCCTTCAAGAAGGTAAAAGTATTTGGGGAAAAATTGGTTTTAGTACAAGATGCAGAAGTTGAAAACCAATCAGTAGGTGCTATATATTAGGAGACAATACCTTTTCCGTGCAATGCCTCTACAAAATTGGCCTTCAATGCCTCTACTTGTGAATTTCGCACGGCTACCGTTATCTCCGTTATCTCAGAATACTGCGTTTGTACAATCGGTGCATCGAATTGCTGAATACAGTGCATGGCCGATGAAGTATCTGGATAGGCAAATGCCAACCGAACTTCCTTACGGAGGACAACTTCTTTAGGCTCACACAATTGTAAGACCGCATCAGCCGCCTCGCCATAAGCCCGAACCAGCCCGCCAGTCCCCAATTTGGTTCCGCCAAAATACCGTGTTACTACCACAAAAACATCTGTAAATCCATAACGCTCAATCTGACGAAGGATAGGAATGCCCGCACTTCCACTTGGTTCACCATCATCATTTGCACGGGTAGTCACTGGCTCCATCCCCACTTTATACGCCCAGCACCAATGGGTGGCATTGTATTCTCGTTTCTTGATCTCGGTCAAGAATAATTGAATATCGGTAATATCACAGATTGGGAATGCCTCAGCGATAAATCTTGAGCTTTTTATCTTCGGAATTTCATGGATTACTGGATGATTAATGGTTCTGTATGTATCTTGAATCGGTAGTTGAGAAGTATGATTTATTGTCATTTTACCTATCATTTTGTTTAACTTAGGGAAAATAAATAAAAAAGTTGCCCCCTTATGCCAGCACCTAATGGTTTTACGCACACCCTTCTTGTTATTGTGTGCTTAATTGGTTTTATTCAGCATACGATTGCTCAAGCACCTCCAACCAAACAGGTGTTACAAACCCAACTTACGAAAGAAGTGATCCGGATTGACGGGCTGTTAGATGAAACTGCATGGGAAACAGTTCTTCCGGCGACCGATTTTACACAAGTGGAACCGATTGAGAACGCCCCACCTTCTTTTAAAAGTGAGGTTAAAATTCTTTATAGCGAATCGGCGATATATGTAAGTGCCATTTTGTACGATAACGAACCGAGTAAAATTTTCAAACCCCTTGGCCGAAGAGACGAGCAGTTGACCACCGACCAGTTTTCTTTTGCCTTAGACTCGGCTTTTGACCGGAAAACCGCGTTTATTTTCTCGGTAAATCCTGCAAACGTCCAAAGAGATGGGGTGTTTGCAGAAGGTACGGGGGGCGGCGGTGGCGGAAATCGGAGCGATATGGATAGCTCTTGGGATGCAGTTTGGGACTCAGCCACCCGCATTATTGAGAAGGGGTGGGTGGTAGAAATGCGTATTCCGTATGCCATGTTACGTTTCTCGAATCAAGCGAAGCAAACATGGGGCATCAACTTTAGGCGTACCATCGGGAGACTCGGTGAAGTTCATTCGTGGGTATATATTCCACGGACGGAACGCTCCATTATTGCCAATTATGGGCATTTGGTGGGTATCGAAAACATTAAGCCAAAGCGCAACATTCAAATCACGCCTTATACCTTAGGTCAATTCAGCCATTACAAAGAGGACGGGGTTGTTCACAAAACTCCAGTTTCAAAAATTGGTACGGACGTTAAGGTTGGGATTACTTCAAACACCATCTTAGACCTAACCATTAACCCAGATTATGGACAAGTAGATGCCGATCCCGCAGAACTAAACCTAACCGCTTTTGAGACGGTACTTCAAGAAAAACGTCCTTTTTTTACCGAAGGTGCTCAAATCTTTGACTTCATCTTCGGTGGGCAAGAAGGTGGGATGCTCTACACTCGCCGCATTGGTGAACTGGCACCGATTATCTCGGCCGCAAAAATCACGGGACGGACGGCACAGGGGCTTTCTTTTGGTACGTTAGGCGCCATTACGGGAGAAGATTTTTCGCCGTATCAGGTTTTTAGTGCTTCAAGAATCAAAAAAGAATTAGGGGCTTATTCTAAAATTGGGAGCGGGGTTACCTTTTATAACCAGACCGATAACCTTAGAAACAGTGTTGTAGGCGGCATTGATTGGGATATACGGAACAAAACCAATACATACCAAATCAATGGTCACGGAACCTTTACCCATGTCCAACTTCCTATGGACGGCACAAAAGAAACGGGCTACTTTGGTGCTATGCGGGTCTTTAAAATACAAGGTGTTACCCAGTTTGGGAGTGGTTTAGAGGTCTATTCTCCGCTTGCAGACCCCTCGGACGTAGGGCGCTTAAGAGACCGCGACTTCATCGAGTGGTTTGGCAATTTTAGGCGTTTTCTCCACAACAACAAGCCCTTCGGCCCTGTTCAACGTGGACAAGTGAATACCTTTTTTTGGAACCGCTGGTCTTATTCTCAACCCGTTTGGCTCGGCTTTGGGTGGTTCATGAACAGCAATTTCCAATTGAAATCCTATCGGCGCATCTCCATTGGCTCGAATGTAGATGAAATTGGTGGTTATAACATTCGGGAAACGCGCGACCTCGAGGAAGCTGTTAAACTACCTTCAATGTACAACTTTAGCCTAAATGGAGCCTCCGATGCGCGTAAACATTATCTCATTGAACCTAATTTTAGGTTAGGACTTCAGGAAGGTGGCGGAAGAAGCTATCGGGGAAATCTTGAGTTTTCGTGGACGGTTTCCTCGAATTGGGCTTTAGAAGCAGAATTTACCTATATGCGAACAAAAAACGTTTTGTCGTGGATAACGAACCAAACCTTTAAGAAAATCAATGAAAACACTTGGGGAATCCAGACCAACGACTATGTAGGAGATGAAAAAGACTTCCCACCAACGGCTTTTACCCCGATGCTCAATACCCATCTGATGTCTGTTTTCGGCAACCGAAAACCGATGGAACGCGCACCTGATCTTTATTATAATGCCCTTTTTGGAGAAAGGGATAGCATCACTGATGAGTTGTCCTTACGTTCAAACTTTACGTTTACCCCAAACATATCGCTCCAACTTTATGCGCAGATTTATGTAACCAAAGGGCAATACAACAACTTGAAATTGATTCAAGACAAAGATCATCTTGTGGCCTTCCCCGGTACATACCCTAAACGTCACGACTTCCGGTACAGCAACTTCCAAAGTAATACCGTTTTTCGTTGGGAATATCGTCCCGGTTCCACGCTATACGTGGTTTGGTCGCACGCAAGAGGTGACGAACGCTTCGAGACGTCTTTCCCCGGCCAAACGCCTTCTCCATACGAAGACTCCACGAAAGACCTTCTTCATAATACCTTTTCGGCATTTCCTTCGCAAGGAATCATCCTGAAAATAAACTACTTGTTGATGCGTTGAACATTCTCTAATTGCTCCTTCCGGATAACGCCTACTAATTGCAGGATGGTATAGAGGTGATGTGCTTCGTGGATAAGGAAAAATTCAACCCAAAATGGGATTGGAATGGCCCCATACAAAGGATGAATAGCAGTTCTATCCAAATCGGAAGGGTGAAGATCGGTCAAAAGTTTCGCCAGCGCTTGTCGTCCGGCCACCAAACCAGACCACAGTACCCACCAATCTAAGGCACACCACTTTTTGAAATGCGGGTCTTCTTCCGCGCTATACCGATCAAATGCTGGTGTTTCTTCCAGAAGTAGCCGACGAATCCGCTCCGGCATCAACTCCTGATACCGCGCCAAATGCGCCACGTGCTCCAGAATACTCCACTTTTGAGGATTAGGACGATAACGAAGAAGCGGCTCCTGCATCCCATTCAAGATGAACGGAATAGATTCGTGCTGCGATCGTAGCCGACTTATGGCAGAATGGGTGAGTTGCATGAAATTGCCTTTAACCGACCAATCTAATGGAATGTGTACAGTTTATGCCCAATCCAATAAACGGAACCAGACATGAGAAAGGATCATGCGCGGTAAATGTGTTATTTCGGAGCAATAAACAAACTCGTGGTATTCACATTAAACAAGACCTCGTTCACCGTTTTGGTCATGCGGGTTGTAATGACCTCCTTGAAAGGGAACCAGAATCCATTCACCACCCGATAATCTTCGTACCATTGCGGATCGGGGCTGGTATCAAAGTAATTCCAATCCACCGCAACCAATAGCAGACTTGATTTTTCAAAGTAAAACTTATGACGGAACTTCTTATTGCGGGTGGGCTGACTTACTACGTAATACACCTTGCCTTTAAGGGTTTCGTCCTTTTCTAATCTTGCAGTCGGATCGTGTAGCAAGGTCAGTTCGTGTACCGGAAAAACCTTGCTTTTTATTCCGGCAGAGGTCAGGATTCGTTTGGTATCTGCTTCGTAGCGCCAGCTTTTTTGTGGCGTTTGGGCTTCAGTCACCACCACCGATCTGCCATTGGTCGTGATGGTGCTTTTGCTATAATATTGGTTTGGCAACTGCCAGACCTCGATTCGCGCTTTGTCCAAATAATCCATGCGACTATTTACCTGAACACTTTTTAGGGTTTGCCATTTATCCCAGCCTGTTTTTTTTGTAACGGCGGTGAGTAGGCTTTTGGCATCTTTATAAGGTTGCGCAGCAATAAGAGGGGCAACCGCCAAGAGATACATTGCAATATGGAGTATCTTTCGCATAACAACATCCAAATTAAAGGTTAGTTAGGACGATAACCGTAGGCATTCAGAAAATGTTCTTTGCTTCGCCAATCATCACGCACTTTCACATGAAGTTGGAGAAATACCTTTTTTCCGACCATTTCCTCAATATCTTTTCGTGCCTCGCTGCCCACTTCCTTCAAAGCACTGCCTTTTTTACCAATCAGAATCCCTTTTTGTGTTTCGCGTTCCACCACAATTTCCGCATCAATCAAATCCGCTCGGCCTTCCCGTTCCTCGTAGGCTACAATATTAACTTGTGTGGCATAGGGTACTTCTTGATGGAAGCGTTGGAAGATCTTCTCGCGAATGATTTCCGAAATAAAAAACCGTTCTGGGTGTTCACTAATCTGATCTGGAGGATAGAACGGAACCCCAAAAGGTAAACGGCTGATGATCTCTTGCAGTAACGTATCCAACTGTTTTCCCTTAAGTGCCGAAATGGGAACGACCGCCTCGAAGTTCCGAACAGCCAAGCACCTGCTTACAAGCGGGAGTGCCTTTTCTTGTGCCACCAGATCCATTTTGTTAATAGCTAAAATTGCAGGACGGTCTTTCAGAAACGCCAATACTTCTGGCCGCACCTCTTCTTGCTGTGCATCCACCAAAAAAACCACCAAATCTGCATCCATCACCGCACCTTGAACCGAGTGCATCATGCGTTCTTGCAATTTATAATTAGGTTTGATGATGCCGGGGGTATCTAAAAAGATGACTTGTGCTTGCTCATTGGTCAAAATCCCCAGAACCTTATGGCGGGTCGTTTGTGCCTTGGCGGTCACGATCGAAAGTTTTTGCCCCAACAAGGCATTCATCAAGGTGCTTTTTCCGGCGTTCGGACGGCCCACGATGGCCACGTATCCACAGCGAAATTCTGGTGATACCTCAAACATTAAACCCGTTTCTTCCATATCGCTTTGTTTTGGGTAAAGGGATGTTGTATAGTTTGTAACTAATGTACAACCTTTAACGGGCCAAGTTTAATAGGAATTGGTGCAATAAATCCGGAATTTTCTATCGAACGTTGTAAAGCATCCGCCCATTCTGTGTTCAAACTTTTAAGTTTTGCCAACATCAAGCGTGCCGAGAGTTCGTCTTTTTGCATGGTGTACCAAATACCTTTCCAAAAAATGACCGAGGGATCGTTCGGGTCGAGGTTCAAAAGTGCATCTAAAGCCAAGCCCGCCGCTGCCAGTTCTCGGCGCATGATGTGCGACTGCGCAATTCCGTATAAGGCATAACGTTCATATGGTGATTCTTGACGCACTTTGTATAGATACCCCAGTGCATCGGTATATTGGGCTTGTTGTAGCGCCAGGGTTCCAAGTGCAAAAGCCGCCATAAATTGTGTTTCGTTGCGGTCTAAAGCCGTTTTATAGGCGGAGATTGCTTTCTCCTTTAGGCCGATTAGCTGATAAATAGCGCCACTCAAGAACTGTGCGCTGGCATCCGAACCCACTTCTTCCGCAAGGTCGTCCATCTGGCGAATGTAATGTGCAATGGTTCCTTGATGCACCAAGCCCGTTTGTTCTGTTGACAAAGACAACATGTCGGAGGCCTCTAAGAGTTTTTGGTAGGGTGTGTCTTCTGACTTTGCTTGATTCATGAAATGGGAAAATCGTTTTGCGCCTTCTTTCCATTGGATCTTTTCAAGAACGGGCCTTGGGTCGGTAGAAATGGTCATGGATTGTTTGTGTGCTTGACCATACCGATCTTGGTCTCCCAATGAAACAACGCCCAGAACCCGGCCTCCCTCGTCTAACAATGGCCCACCGCTATCCCCCGGACGGACGGCATTCGTGCTGATCCAGCGCTTTTCCGTTTGAAAGTTTGTCGTTTTCGCAGACCAAACGCCCACACTTGGAACCTGCTTGCTACGAGGCCATCCGGCTGTAAAGACGACACGCTCCACCTCGCTTTCATTGTCTGCAAGGGGTGAAAGTGCCAATGGCTCAAGACCAGCTTTTTTGATCTCTGTTGGGTTTACCGCCAAAACAACAATATCTCGTTTGGCATCCATCGCCCATGCCTTGCGTGTTTTAATCATTTTCCCATTGGGTAAGCGGATTTCTACCTCGCCGACCTTAACCAAGGTATGAAAACTGGTAACAACGGCGTTTTCACGAATTAAGAATGCTGAGCCGATCCGGATGGGTTCGCCATGTTTCCGATGGTGTACCCAGATCGGCAAAACATTTTGGGTGGCATGTTGTCGCACCGGCAAGTCTGAAAACGCATATACTTTTTGATGTCCTGTGGTAAATTGCGTACCATTTACGGAAAAAGAGAACAAAGGCGCTTTGAGGGTTCCTCTTCTTAAGGGTGCTAACACAAAGACCCACTTCATCCGGCTTACGGGCATCCATTGTTCAAGCGTCCATGCAAGGTATTTCTGAGCGGAGATTACCCGAAAATGTGTCGGATTTACCTGCAACTGTCCGGCTTCGAAGGCTTCTTGCACGCGGTCTGGACGCATGGAAAGGCTCCAGCATGTCACCTCGAAAGTCACTTCAGATTTCGTTGGTACAAACGATTCACTTATTTGGCTCGTGAGGTGGATACGTGTTTCTTGGGCAAGTACCAAGACGTGAAGGTTAATAAAAACAAGTACAACGAGGAGACCCCGAAAAGTCCACAGAAGTCGGCTGATTTTCATACCCACATCCTCCCAAAATGCTGTATTGTTGAAACCTTTTTAAGAAAAATGAAATATTTTTCTTAAAGATAAGGTAATATTTTCTTAATACATCTCTTTAAACACCACATTTTTGAATGGGTTTATATCATCAATATTACCATTAATCGAAGTTCATGTGAGGCTGTTGCCATCCCTTGTTTCTTCGTTGTCCAATAACGCCTTTGTTCGTTGTGCAGCACAAAACTTAAAACGCCAGTTTGTTAAATTCCCAAAGCATCTACACCACCAAATTTGGGGAATACGTTAAACAAGCGTATCATTCCACCCAATAAAGTCTCAGTCCACCCGTGAATCCGAATTGACGGCAAGCCTCAAATGATCATTACCGATAGAGACCTCGCCCCAGAGGAACATGAGAAATGCCCGCAGACAGGCCATATTATTGACTTGCGTAACTCCCCTGAACAGACTTTTTTTCGGGACATATTGCTCAATTGGTTAGAGGAGACCGTGCATTTGCAGATCAATGGGCTTGCGGTTCACGATTTTTTCGGATTAAACGGTTCTTCTTATTGGCTCCATGTTCGCGCCCGCATTTTTTACCAACTCTTCCGGATCGCACAACAGATGGATCGCTTGCCCGACTCGTTAGCCCTTGACGACATAACGGCAATTTATACCCGATCTTCGGAAATTCCGCTATGGTCTGCCCTTACACCAAAAGCGACCTTATTTGTCAATAACGAATCCGTACCGAAGCGTGCAAAAAAAACCTCTTTAGATTTTGGGTATTTCCTCCACGTCGCCCGCGCTTCAAAGGCACTAAAACCGTTGCCGAAAGGCGGAGTTTGGATTTTCTCGAACATCTTTTACAACCAGCAAAATGCGGATGGGACCAATAGTGATCGGGTCTTTGATCCTCTTTTTCGGGCGTTAGGGCCAAATGCAAGGCGTTTAGAACTACTCCCCATTCCGCCTAAAGGCTTAGAGAAAACGCCACAAAAGCTCCGCATTGGGTCTTTTGAATGGCCAAATGCAACATTAGACGCCATTTTAGTGGACTTTATAAAAAAACATCCACAACATATTGTATATGCGCTTCGTAATTTCCGAACAGTGAAAAAGCGTTTTAACAGTCCCCTTACGTTTAACCTCGTTTTCCCGCGTTACAATGATTTTTGGCAGGCGCAATTGGCCAAGGCCATCTCGCAGACAGCCGCCTCTATACCCATACTTGATTTGTGTAAAAATGCTTTATACCAATTTTTTATACAGCAAAAGCCCAAGGTTTTGGTGGGATCAAGCGAGAATAACTCGATTGGGCGATGCGTGGTAGAGGTAGCAAAGTCTCTTGGTATCCTAACGATTGGGTATCAGCATGGCAGTATAGACCGCCACAATGCCGATTATCGGTTTTCGCACTACGATATGCCACAGGCAATTCCCGATTATTTTTGCTGTTGGGGGGATGATGTTCGGGATTATTTAATTGCCGAAAGCCATTATCCACCCGAAAGAACCTTGTCAGTGGGCAGAATGCAAACAGGGTTAGAAAAGCCCGTTCTACCAGAAGAAAAGGTTCTGCGCTTTAAAGAAACCCACAAAAAACCTCTTTTGCTCTTTGCCTCGCAAGCCCAAGGCATGTTCGACGAAGTAAGGAACGCATCTGCACCACTTCTTGCAAGGTTTTGTGCCGATCATGGGCTTTGTTGCGTGGTAAAGCCTCATCCACGTGAGACGGATGACGGACTTTATCGGCGTGCTTTCCAAAAAGCAAAGATTTCCAATCGGTTGCTTGAACTACAAGGGGATCTCTTTCCCATGCTTTCCGCCTCCGATTTTGGCGCAACGTGCTACTCCACGGTTGGGTGGGAAATGATGTGGTTAGGTTTACCCTTAATTTTGTTTGATCCCTTAAAATTGGATTTACTCAAACTCCGAGCAGCACCTTACGTGTACACCTTTACCGGTGGGCATGACGATCCAGATTTTGGAAATTGGCAAAAAAACCTTATTGCTCATAAATCCGCCGGAAAATCCTCTGCAATCCGACGTTTGGGGCCTATCGAGGGCGGCGCGGCAAGCCGTATTGTAGAAATTTTAGAAAACGATCTTTTTTTGGGCTGACGAAGAGGGTTACAAAGTCTTTACCTGTATTCTCGTCAAAATAAAAATGAATTTGTAATTTACCAGCGGATTGCCTATCCAAAAAGCAGAAGCTAAACCTAATGACAAAATCTTATCTGTGTGCTATAGATGGACTGCAAGTCTTACACAGCTAACAAAAATTATTAGACGACATTAAGCCCCGTCGGATCGGACGGTATCTCCCTAATTTTAAATCGAACAGAGGAAATTTTGGAATTGCGTAACTGGAAGAAATTAGACCAATCTAAAGAAACTACTTTTTAAAATAACAATACTTTAAAACCCATAACTTAGGTTTTTATTGCGACATTTTACTCCTCGAAAGCCAGCTCTTGCAACATACACCAATTCCGCATGGCACGCCGGAGCATCTGGCGGCGAAACCGTTGCCAATCGTCTGCCAAGTTCAAGGCGGTCACCGTCGTCTCCCATCGGCGTTCTGCCAAACCAGATTGCAGCACACGGTTCAATTCATGAATTTTTGCCTCGTTCACGACTACATTTCGGACGAAGCGCTGCATGATGTCGTATTCGTCCACCTCAAGCCGAGTGGGGAGCCTTATCCAAACTGGATTTCCCAGAATATCGGCTGCAAGCCGCACCTCCATTTGCTCCCAAGCTACACGGCTATCCGAGCCGCCTTTTTCTACCGCATGGAAGGCTTCCGGCGAAACGGCCGCCACTTGCCCCGTTTCAGGATTTAAATAAACGACGAGTTGGCGCAAACTGAGTTCTAAGCCTCGTACCAAATCATCTAAATGATGGACTTGTTTCACCTTATCACCTTTTTGGGATTCATCAAACCGCTTCGAACCGATTGGCGGCTCGGTTCTTTACGACATGATCTGGATGGAAGATGCACCCATTCATGGTCACAAAAATACCATGCGTATGTGCTTGAACAACGCCCATCGCAAAACCAATATTAAAAACGGCATCGGTATTTCTGAACCGTGCTGGTGACAATGAACCAACCAAAACAATCGTCCGTTTTTGGGATAGTGGTGCAAGGACTTGGGCTGTTTTGACCATGGTATCCGTTCCATGTGTAATAATGACTCGATTATTCGTACACTGGGCAACGGCCTCAAAAATTATTTGACGATCGGCATCGGTCAAGGCCAAACTGTCTTTCCGCATCAACTGCTGAATCTCAAAAGCCGGCGTTACATTGGCTTCGCGCAAGACCTCACCGATCATCGGGTCTCCAATTTCGAACTCGCTTTTGGCATCAAAATACACCTTATCAATCGTTCCACCTGTCGTAAAAATGGTAATCATCTGTTCGGGATTTGGGGGATTTTCCTTTGAAGTTAAAACCATCCATCGGTGGGAGCAATTAAATGTCTTGTGCGTTGCAAAGATTCTTCTTGTTTACACGTACAAACATCTGCTGATTGCTATGAACAACTTTCACGAAATCTTTAATCGCACGAAAACCATTGCCGTGGTTGGTTGTTCGAACAAACCCTATCGGACGAGTTTCCAAATTGCAGCCTACCTTCAATCCGCTGGCTTCCGTATTGTCCCCATAAACCCAAACATACGAGAGACGATTTTAGGCGAAATCTGTTATCCCGATTTAATTTCTGTACCAGAAAACATACACCTTGACATGGTGGATATTTTCCGGAGGCCACGCTATACCGCCGAAGTGGTTCTGGATGTTTTGGCACGCATAAAGAACACCAAGGAACAACCCATAATTTGGACCCAATTGGGGGTCTCCTCCGAAGAAGCTCGACGCCTATCTGCCTCCCACCAATTAACGTACATTAGCAACCGCTGTACGTTGGTAGAACACCAGCACCTATTATAACAAACGTGCCCATCCGCATTGCTTTAGATGGACACGTTACAACCTCCTCCTTCAGAAGCGACCACAAACGTGGGCAACTTCAGGGCTGTTCAAAAATACAACATTCAAAAGCGCTTCCACCCTTGTTTTTTTATAATTGGTCAAAAAACCGTGTTGAATGGTCAAGAAAAGTGTGATAAGAACACCGTAACCCTGTATTTCACTTTTTTCAGCGTAACCAACAAATTATTAGCTGTTCGTTATGTTCCATTTGGCGGCGAGTTTCTTATCTTCCGTAACCTTACCCGCTAACATCTAAGAAATATTCACGAAGATGAAATTTTGCTTTATCGCCCTTTTTTGGGGAGCTATATTCAGCGGGTGCTCCCCCAATTCGGATCCCGACCTTCTTCCTATTGATCTGAACAAGCCCGATCAAGAACGGCTTTTGTCCTTTTATTTGGGCGGATATACGTCTCCGGAAGGCAAAGACCCCATAGAAGCAGGCATTTTGGTGAAAGACGGAGCATCGTTTTTTATCCGAAAATCGGCCCTTAAAGCTGTTTCACCAGCCGCTGCCAACCAACTCCCAAGCGAAAGAATGGACTGGGCAGCCCTCAAAAAATGGGTGGGTGATACCTATAATACGAGCAGAGGTTTTCCTAAAACCCTTCAGGAATTTTCTGATCAAAATCAATATAAACAAGGCTTTAAGCTGTCGGTATCTGGGGTGATGACCACCGCCGTTCGGGACGTTTATGTACCAGAGAAAGCCCTTCGTTCTGCACTTACACAATACCAAAAAAACGGTGAGAAACTCTTGTATCCGGTGGGGACTACTTTTGTGGGTGAGCACCATGAAACGGGAAGCTGGGAAGAAACCACCATCATGAAAAAGCGGCAAGATGGTTTTTGGGACTATTGGGTCTATGACAAAACGGGCAATCTTGCAGGCCAAACAGTCGCCAAACCCCAAAGTTTAAAATCGCCTGTGCAATGTGTGGGTTGCCATTTTGGTTCACGGTTGTTCGAGCCGGAGAAAAGTTTCCCGAATGTTGCGCCACCCGGCCCCAAAGGAACCAAACGCGAACTTTATGTGAATGGACTTGCGGTTCCGGCAACGTTGGTGACCCATTTTAAAGAACATGCCAAACGCAGTGATACCATTTTAGGGCCATATGCCACCCTTTATGTGGCTGGCTTGCTAAAAAAGAAACAAGCGGGAGAGGCAAGTGAGGAGGATTTGGCGCTTCTGAAGGCTGCCGGACTTTAAATCGAATTGCGGGATTCCTGATTTAAGAACAATCCTTACAGAGATCGTTTTTTACCAAATGATTTCGGTTTTTTAGGCGAATAACCCTTGATAAGTGTTTTGTGCCCTTTTATTTATCTGTTTTATGTCTTTAGAAGTCATTAAAGATGCCAGAAATAACCCCAATTCGTCCGGCGAGAATGGACGAGATCCCGCAACTCAATGCTTTCATTGCACATTCTACCCGTGTATTACAAGCACCTTATTACACCGAAAAACAGTTGGAAGGTGCAATTGGAACTGTTTTTGGCGCGGATTCGCAGCTCATCTTAGACCAAACCTATTATGTGGTTGAAAATGAAGGGCAGATGGTGGCGTGTGGTGGATGGAGTGGCCGGAAAACCCTCTTTGGTAGCGACAATGCTGCACATCGAGAAAGTGATGAACGATTAGACCCCTTGACCGATGCGGCGCGGATTCGTGCTTTCTTTGTTCACCCTGATTGGGCCAGAATGGGTATTGGCGCACGTTTATTGACGTGGTGCGAACTAAAGGCCCTTGAGGCGGGATTTTCACGTTTTTCATTAGGTGCTACGCTTGCTGGTGTACCTTTTTATGCACGTTACGGGTACTTGGAAACGGCGCATGTTCGTGTACCACTGCCCAACGGCGAGCAGCTGCCAGTGGTTTTAATGGAAAAGCACCTTTCACAGCGTGCTCTCATGGTTTAATATGGCTTTGGTTCATGCAAAATGAGCGGTTCTTGGCTTGCTTCGGTTACACCCAACCAGATACCCGCACCTTGTAGGACGATGCCTCGCGGTGGTGCAAAAGGTCGTCCAAAAATCTTGGTAGCCCTTATAGAGGTTGGATCGTCCAGCGTATTAATCACGTTCATTGCAACAGCTTAAAGCCTAAAAAATGCCATAAAAAAGCCCTTAGACAAGACGTCTAAAGGCTGGGTGAATTTCATCCAAAACAAAAATTTATACCGCTCCAATCACGGTTCCGCTGGGGATTACGGCTTTTTTCTTAATGATCACTATTCCATCCACAATACTATACCCTTCTTCCTCTTTGTTTGGCAGGCCCGGAGCGCCGCGAATAATGACGGTATTGCCAATCCGAGCATTTTTATCCACAATAGCACGTTCGATATAACAACTGTGGCCAATTCCCATCGGTATTGTTCCGGGCGTATTGATTTGTTCGAGGGTCTCGTAATAGTCGTGCCCCATCAAAATGGCATCTTTGATAACGGTATCTTTACCAATACGGGATCGAACGCCAATAACAGAATGTGCAATCTCTTTGGCTTCAATGATTGTACCCTCCGCGAGAATGGATTGCCAGACCCGCGTGCCCATAATCTTAGAAGTCGGAAGGTTACGTCTTCTGGTATAGACAGGATTTTCTTTGTCGTAGAGGTCGAATAACGAGATGGGATTTGTCATTTCGAGGTTGGCCTCGTAGAAAGATTGGATATTCCCTATATCCGTCCAATATCCGTCGTAGAGATAGCTGGAGACTTTTAGGCCGTCTTGGATGGCTATTGGGATAATGTTTTTTCCAAAGTCGGTAGCGTCTGGATATTGCTTAAACAGATCTTTTAGGGTCTTACGGTTAAAAATGTAAATCCCCATAGACGCTAAATAAACTTTGCCTTCCGCTTGTTGTTTTTCGGGCACATCCGAAGCCCAGTCTCCCAGAAGTTCGGTTTTGGGTTTCTCAATAAACCGGGTAATGGCCTGATTCTCGTCCACCTTCATGATGCCAAAGGAAGTTGCATCGTTTGCATGGACGGGAATGGTGGCAATGGTGAGGTCTGCTCCAGTTGCAATGTGCGCCTCGGCCATTTCCTCGAAACTCATCTGGTAGAGTTGATCTCCGGAGAGGATCAGGATGTAGTCATAGTCGTGGTTTTCGAGGTGGTGCATGGATTGCCGGACGGCATCCGCCGTTCCCTGAAACCATTGGTCACTTTTATAGGTTTGTTCGGCGGCCAAAATGTCCACAAAGCCATGCGTGAAGGAGTCGAAGTGGTAGGCGTTTTTTATATGTTGATTTAGGGACGCAGAGTTGAATTGTGTAAGAACAAAAATACGCCTTAGACCGGAATTAAGGCAGTTGGAAATGGGGATGTCTATCAACCGGAATTTACCACCGATTGGGACGGCAGGCTTGGAGCGGTCTTTGGTTAATGGGTATAAACGGGAGCCTACGCCACCGCCTAGAATAAGGCCAAGCATCTTAATTTTTCGGTCTTGCTTGCCTGCATTCACGTAAAGTCCATGTCTCATAGTTGCGAGGATTATAGTGGTGAGGAAACACTTTTATAGAGGGAGATATATGCCTCGGCAGATTTTTCCCAAGAGAAATTTAGATCCATTATCCGTTTTCGGAATCCTGTAAGCAGGTTTTTGTCTGAATAGAGCAATGATGCCCGATAGAGTGCATGGAGGGCATCCTCTTCCGAAAAGTGATCGAATCGAATACCACGGGGGTTTTCCTCCGACCAATCTCGGACGGTATCCCTTAACCCTCCTACACTGCGTACAATGGGGATAGTTCCATATCTAAAAGCATAGAGTTGGTTTAAGCCACAAGGTTCAATTCGAGAAGGCATAATTAAAAAATCCGATCCCGCATATAATTGGTGAGCGAGCGATTCATTGTACTCAATAGAGGCATCAAAACGCCAATAGAAGCGGTCTCTCAGGGCATAAAAAGCACGTTTCAGGTTTGGATCACCTGTTCCTAAGATCAAAAAAGCCATTTGTGCATTATTTTCCAAAGCCCGCTGTATGACGCCGGGGAGTAAGTCTGCACCTTTTTCATTTACCAGACGGCCAATAAACGTGATGATTGGCAGTTCTGGGTCTAATCTGAATCTTTGGCAAATGGCAGCTTTATTGGCTGCTTTAAAGGTATTGACATCACCCTCGAAGCGGTGTGCAATCAGGGGATCGGTTGCTGGATTCCAAACTTGGGCATCTATGCCATTGATGATCCCGGAGGACTTTTGCCATTCGTTGTTGAGGAGCCATTCAAGGTGGCTTTCGGGCGACTTTAGTTCGTCCATGTATCCGGGTGAAACGGTATTTACACGCCAAGCACAGCGAATGGCGGAGGCGAGTGGGTGAATGGTATCTGCCCAGTCTAATAAATTCTTTGCGGAGGACTCAAAAAAGGGCATTTTATCCACTTGTTGCCAACTAAAAGCGCCCGTATATGCTCCATTGTGAATGGTGAAAATAGTAGGAATATCGTGCAATGCGTGAAATTCAGGGCAATGCTTTACCATGAAAGGAATTAATCCAGTATGGTGGTCATGGCAATGCAAAATCTTCGGTTTTTCCCAAAATTGTGAAACCCACTGCAATACTGCCTGCTGAAATCCGAGCCATCTGGAAACGTCGTCGCCATACCCGTAACCGTCTGGACTGGCGTAAATACCATCTCGTTCAAACAAGGCTGGAATATTGGCCACATATAAAGGAAAGCCAAGGGAGTCATCAATTTCTCGTTCGATAGTGAAGGGTAAATAGCGATCATGTAGGCGTATTGTACCCCGAAAATCTTCCACAAATCGGTGTTCTTTTATCCACCTGAGGGCATATTTGGGAAGAATGACGGCAGATTCCTGCCCAGATACACAAAGGTATTTTGGCAATGCACCAACGACGTCGCCCAGCCCACCGGCTTTTGCAACGGGATAACATTCTGCTGAAATGTGTAGAATCTTCATAGATAAGTGGGTAATGGTTTGAGGAGGTGAGGTCTCTGAATTCTCGTTAGAATACGATGATTTTTGTAAATGCCTTGTGTGAAAAATGTGGCCTCAAAAATCGTAAATGCACGCACTGTGACCAGATAAAGTACGATGTATCATGGCTAAAAGGAAGAGGTGAGAATGAAAAAAAAGGCATTGGAGCGGTATTTGCCTGAAGAGAGAACGGAATAGACTTGGAATTAAACCATTAACCATTAGACCCTATCCAAAACCCGTTACGCTTAAACCGCTACTACAGCATTTCAGTTTTGGGGAGCCTTTTACTATTTTATCTCCAACATTATTGGAAGTCATGGCTTGTAGTTACGAATCAAATTCAAAATGAAGTTTTTTATACCGTCCCGAAATAAAGTGATATATAGTACTGGAAGGAGAATAACTCCTTCTTTCAGTGGTGTTTCTAATCAAGACCATCCATCCACCGTATATAGACCTAAGCACATGTTTCAACGTTGTGTAAGCCGCCTTGGGGCTGGCATTTTTGGTTTTGCAGCATTTACAATGTTGCTTGTTGTTCCACAAGGGCTAATGGCTCAGGATATTTCACTCCAAGATTCTGGAGATCCAACACTAAAAGCATCACCAGCCAAGCCCGCTTTATTTGAGGAGTTGGTTGTCCCAGAGCCGGAGGTCTCTCAGGTGGGTTTGGAACGAGTAATTCCAGAAAAAAATGCAGAAGAAACAGATGCAAGAACCTTCTTTACGAGTGTTACGGGTTTCGTCTATCGAGATTTTAACAGCAATGGGGTAAAAGATACCTACGATATTGGCGTCCCGGGAGTACTGGTTTCAGCATATGGCAGCAATGGCACACTCATCACCTCTACCACAACGAATGCAAGTGGGTCATACTCGTTATCCATTGCTACAGGTGTTCAAGCGCGTGTCGAGTTTACACAAATACCAACAGGGGCTTTTCCAACGAATGCCGGTACGAGTAATGGCACGACCATTCAGTTTGTAACCTCTCCAGCCAGCAATGTGAATTTGGGGATCAACTACCCAGCAGACTACTGTGAAGACAATCCGAAAATGGCTGCCCCAAGCCATCGCAATGGCGATCCATTGGCTGGTGGGAATGTTGGGCCATTAGGGGTTTTGTTTAGCTTCAACTACAATGATACCAATGGTACACCTTTGCCAACACAAATCGCTACGGCAGCACAAGTGGGGGCCACCTACGGTGTTGCTTATCAACGTGAAACCAAGAAGCTATTTGTTTCTGCATTTACCAAACGTCATGCTGGTTTTGGGCCATTAGGTACGGGTGGGATTTACCAATTAGATATGTCTATTGGTACACCTACGGTTTCCAATTATTTAAACCTTGCAACCCTTGGGATCAATACAGGGGCTAATCCGCACACAGGTTTGCCCGCAGATAAGTTTGCAGCCAATGCAGACTTAGGTGCGTTTGATGCTGTTGGGAAAACTTCGTTGGGGGACATGGATATTTCGGATGACGGGAAGTATCTATTTGTGATGAACCTTTTTGACAAGAAGCTCTATCGTATTTTTACAGACAATCCTGCAAGACCGGGTAGCTCGATAACGGCGGGTGATGTCACTTCATACACGGTTCCTAATCCGGGTTGTACAGGTGGCACCTCAAGGCCGTTTGCAACAAAATTCTATCGGGACAAGGTGTATGTAGGGGTCACATGTGATGCAAGCAACTCGCAGTCTGCCGCAGACCTGAAGATGTATGTCTATAGTTTAGACCCAGCATCTGGAGCCTTCACACAAGTCTTGGCACATACCAGTAACCCTCTCAGAAATCAACGTCCATGGAAGCCTTGGATTTCTGCATTTCCAAACATTAACAATACATGGATTACCTTTGAGCAGCCTTTGCTTTCGGACATTGAGTTCGATACGAACGACGCGATGGTTTTGGGTGTGATGGACCGATGGGGGCATCAGTCTGGGCGTGCAAACTTGAACCCTGTTACCAATACACTTTTTAGTGGTAACACAGGGGGGGATGTTATACGTGCAAATAAGACGGGTAATACTTGGACGATGACACCTGACGAGTTTTACACGGGTGATGACGGTCCGGTATATCAGCACCAAGAGTCTGCAATGGGAAGTTTAGCTTTGCGCCTTGGTTCCGGAGAGGTTGCAACCTCGTTGGTGGATCCGGCACAAGGCATCTGGGCTGGTGGTGTGCAATATATCTCGAATACAAGCGGTGCTCGTAATCGCGGATATGATGTATATGTATCGGTGGATGTGACGACCTTCGGGAAAGCGGCAGGTCTTGGCGATATCGAATTGCTTTGTGCCCCTGCACCATTGGAAATTGGTAATCGTGTTTGGTTGGATACGGATTCTGACGGTATCCAAGATGCAGATGAAGGGGGGATTTCTGGGGTAACCGTTCGTCTTTTCAAGAATGGGACTCAGGTTTCGTCAACAAATACCAATACGAAAGGTGAGTACTACTTTAATAGTGCAAATGTAACGGGTGGTCTTTTGCCCAACATGGCGTACGAAATTCGATTAGACAAAACCCAAACAGCTGTTTCTTCTTATTCGCTTTCTAATGCCAATGCTGGCACAAACGACGCAATTGATAGCGATGCCACGATGAGCGGCAATAATGCCATTATTTCACTAACAACAGGTGGATATGGTGTTACCAACCATACGTATGACTTTGGCTTTAATGCTGGCCCACCTCCTCCAGACGGTTGGTCTTTCATTTGTACCGACGATAAAAACGTGGGTCTTTACGGAAAAGGTGTAAATGGTGCTACGTTGCCACAAACCATTTCTATTCCAAATAGCGCAGCAGTCTTCCAAATTGTGGCAGAAGTGGTGTACAAAGGCTCTAATCCCGGGGCTGTTACCACCTTCAAGGATGCTTCTGGCACTTCATACTCGGCAAGCCGGATTACGCCTCCGGGTACAAGTTCGGATGTATGGGTTTACCGTGTAGTTCTACCAGGAACCTCTTCCGTTCGCTATGAGAACACGACGGCACAGTCCAGCCTCCAATCCTTTGTGGCATATCCTTTCTATATGGGTACTGGCGAAGGCAAATCCTCTACCGGTAAATTTACGACGTTAAGTGGTTATAACGACATTCAAACCTTGACCCTCAATATCCCGACAGACTCTGGTAGCCGTGATCTTAAAGTGACAGTGCCTATCTCTGAATTAACGAATGATGGTCGAGCCTTGAAAGTGACGGCTACAGCGGGTGGTGTGAGCAACTCCGTAATTATACGCGGCCCAGACACTACTTTGGGTAATTGTTGCTTGGCCATGCCAATGGTTACCCTAACCAATGTTCCGGCAACAGCAACGTCTGTTACCATTACCATTGATACCCGCAACGGTCAAGTGGTCTCTGGGGTTAATGGCCAATCTTATGTGATTGCCGGTGCTCTGGAAGCCGAAGTGAATTGTGCGAAGGCCAAATTAGGCGATTATGTCTGGGAAGATCGGAACCGGAATGGCCAACAGGATACTGGCGAACCGGGGATTCCAAACGCGCAGGTAAAACTATTGGATACCTCGAATAATACATTGGCCACCACCACCACCGATGGTAACGGGATGTATATGTTTGGCAACCTGCAAGCAGGAACCTATAAAGTGATGTTCACCACTCCTTCGGGTTATACTCCAACGCTTAAAGACCAAGGATCCGATACAACAGATAGCGATAACGACCCGACAACGGGGATGACTGGAACCTACACCCTTGCTGCTGGCCAAGAAAATAAAACGGTGGATGCTGGTTTTTATAAAGTAGCAGATTTGGAAGTGGTTAAGGTTGTGGACAATGCAAACCCTGTAACCGGCGGCACAGTAAACTTCACGATCTCGGTTACGAACAAAGGGCCTGCTCAGGCAACGGGCGTTGAGGTAAAAGACTTGTTACCCACAAACTTGGTGTATCAGAGTGCGACCCCAAGCCAAGGTTCTTATGCAAGCACAACGGGCTTGTGGACGGTTGGAACGCTGAATGTGAACCAAACGGCTACGTTGCAAATCCGTGCAACCGCGAATGGTCCGGCCAAAAACTGTGCCGAGGTGTCAAAGTCGAATGAATATGACCCGGACTCCTCACCAAATAACTATAATAATGGTGCTGGGCCAAACGAGGATGACGACGACTGTAAAGATGTTGGCCCCGTAAATAAAATTGACCTTGAGCTTACGAAGAGCGTTAGCGCAACTTCTGTAACCATCGGGCAAAATGTTACCTGGACGGTTACATTGGTGAACAAAGGACCAAATGCTGCTACAGGTGTAACGGTTCGCGAGAATGTTCCGACAGGAACCACTTTTGTAAGTGCAACGCCTTCACGTGGTACATACAACCAGACCTCCGGTATTTGGACTGTAGGGAACTTGGCCGTAAACGAAACACTCACGTTGGCAATGGTGACGACGGTTCAACAAACGGGCACCATTACCAACTATGCAGAAGTGAATGCAGCCAACGAAATGGACGTTGATTCAACGCCCGGCAATGGCTCTACAAACGAAGATGATGATGACACTAAATCGTTAAATGGAACGGGGAAAATTGATCTTGAACTGACCAAAACCGTTAATAACACCACGCCAAACTTTAACGACAATGTTACCTTTACCGTTGCGGTTCGGAATGTGGGACAAATTGCCGCTACAGGTGTTGAAGTGAGTGATGTCTTACCTGCTGGATTGCAATTTGTTAGTGCGACTGCTTCGCAAGGTGCATATGCAAACACAACAGGCGTTTGGACGATTGGGGGTATGGCAGTCAATGCCAGTGTAAACCTCCAAATTGTGGCCAAAGTGGTGACCACTAATCAGGTTACAAATTATGCCCAAGTTTCTAAAGCCAATGAAATGGACATAGACTCTACGCCGGGCAACAATTCTACCAACGAAGATGATGACGACCAAGTGACCTTGGGACCAAAATCTGTTATAGATATTGAGTTGACAAAATTGGTAAACAAAACGACGGCCAGTGTAGGCGACGCCGTAGAGTTTACCATCTCGGTTATCAATAAAGGGCCAAATACAGCTACAAATGTATCGGTAGAAGATCTTTTGCCAAATGGCATGTCGTTCAGTTCGGCAACACCAAGCCAAGGCAGTTATAACAATGCTACAGGACTTTGGACGGTAGGAACCCTGAATGCAAATGCGACCGCCACCTTGTTAATCCGTACAATCGCTAATGCCACAGCCAAAAACTGTGCGCAAGTAAAAGCAGCCGATCAGACCGATGCGGATTCTACGCCCAATAACTTTAATTCGACGACCGAAACGCCGAATGAAGACGACGACGATTGTAAATCCGTAACCGTTGCGCCAAAAATTGATTTGGAACTGACAAAAACGGTTAATAATGCGGCGCCTGTAGCAGGAAATAATGTCAATTTCACGATAACCGTCACCAACAAAGGCCCAAGTGCTGCAACGGGTGTGAATGTGAAAGACCTACTTCCGGCTGGTTTGACCTTCGTCGCTGCAACACCAAGCGTAGGAAATTATAATAGTGCAACAGGTGTTTGGACGATAGGTAATGTGGCCGTAAATGCAACACCGACGCTTTCGATCACAGCGACCGCCACCGGAGCACCATCCATGGCCACCAACTGTGCCGAAATTAGCGCAGCAAACGAAGCCGACTCAGATTCTGCACCAAACAATGCTTCTTCTACACACGAAGATGATGACGCATGTGCGAAAGTAACCACTTCGCCACAACGAATTGACCTCGAATTGACCAAAACAGTTAGCAATGCCAATCCAACAATTGGTGGTGCGGTGTCCTTTACATTAACAGTGGTGAACAAAGGGCCACAAAATGCAACGGGTGTAACCATTGATGACGTGCTTCCCGGGGGCTTCCAATATGCCTCTAACAGTGGTGGATATAACCCAACCACTGGTTTATGGACAGTGGGCAACTTGGCGGTTAACCAAACTGCGACCCTAACCATTACCGGAACCGCAACGGGAACCCCAAATACGGTGCGCAACTGCGCTGAAGTTGGAACTGCAGATCAGTTGGACGTTGATTCTACGCCGCGCAATAACGTACAAACCGAAGACGATTATGCTTGTGCCCAATACACGGTACAGCCTCGTATTGACCTTGAAGTGAACAAAGTTGCTGGCACCAATAGCGTACCTGTGGGTGGACAAGCAACCTTTACGGTAACGGTTGTCAACAAAGGCCCAAGTGAAGCAACAGGTGTGATTCTTAAGGATCTATTGCCCGCTACCGCAACGTATGTGAGCGCTACCGCAAGTCAGGGTAGTTATGTAAACACTACTGGACTGTGGACTGTGGGTACGTTGGGGGTTAATGGTGCTGCAACCTTGTTGCTAACAGCCAAAATCAACAGTACCACCAACAACTGTGCGGAAGTTAATGCAGCCAACCAAACCGATATTGACTCTACACCGAACAACAACTCTACTACGGAAGATGACGATGCCTGTGCGACCATCTCTACGACACCTGTAATTGATCTTGAGTTGACGAAGACGGCCAGTACTACTACACCTGTCATTGGCCAGAACGTTACGTTTACCATTACGGTGGTGAACAAAGGACCCAGCAATGCTACAGGTGTAACCGTAAGCGATATTCTCCCAACAGGTCTTCAATTTGTTTCCGCAAATCCTGCAGCGGCTTATAATGCTGCAACAGGTGCTTGGACGATCGGAAACGTAGCCGTTAACCAAACCGTTACTCTCCAGATCGTAGCACGCCCAACCACCACCGAGCAAGTCCGGAACTATGCCCAAGTAGCGACAGCAAACGAAACGGATATTGATTCTACGCCGGGCAACAACTCCAATACCGAAGATGACGACGACGCAGTGGTTCTTTCGACCCGTCCACAAATAGACTTGGAACTGACCAAAACCGTCAATACCGCCAGCCCACAATTGGGTGGAACGGTCACGTTTACCATCTCTGTGGTGAATAAAGGGCCAGCAGCGGCTACTAATGTCACGGTTTCCGACCAATTGCCCGCCGGGTTAACCTTTGTTTCGGCAAGCAGTGTAAATGGTTCTTATAACAATACGACTGGTATTTGGAACATCGGAAATATTGCCGTTAACCAAGTGGTTAGCTTGCAAATAACCGCTACGGTTAATACGACGAACCCAATCACGAATTACGCCCAAGTGAATTTTGCCACAGAGACGGATGTAGATTCCACCCCCGGCAACAATTCTACGACCGAAGACGACGATGACCAAGTGACCATCCAAGGGTCGGCGAAAATTGATCTCGAACTTACGAAAACCGTCAATACCACCACGCCAAACATTAACGATAACGTCACCTTTACGGTAACAGTGGTGAACAAAGGGCCAAACAATGGTACAGGTATTGAAGTGCGTGATGTACTGCCTGCCGGATTGCAGTTTGTTTCTTCAAGTGCAAACCAAGGAAGCTATGTGGCTTCTACCGGAATTTGGAACATTGGCAACTTGGCCGTTAACCAAACCGTGCAACTTCAGATTGTTGCAAAAGTGACAACGGTTAATACCGTTACAAACTATGCCCAAGTGAACCGAGCAAACGAGCAAGACATAGACTCTACGCCGGGCAACAACTCGACAACTGAAGACGACGATGACCAAGTGACGCTCGCTGGTAAACCCGTCATAGACCTCGAACTTACGAAAACGGTCAATACCACCACCCCAAGCATCAATGGCGATGTGACTTATACCATTACGGTGGTGAACAAAGGGCCAAGTAATGCCACAGGTGTGACCGTTTCTGACCTCTTGGCGCTCGGACAAACCTTTAAGTCTGCCGCTGCAACACAGGGTTCTTACACCAATGCTACGGGTTCGTGGAATATTGGCAATCTCGCGGTTGGCCAGTCTGTACGTCTAGATATTGTCACCACCGTAACTACAACTGATCCGATCCGGAATTATGCCCAAGTGGCTACGGCAAATGAAACTGATATAGACTCTACGCCGGGCAATAATTCCAACACCGAGGACGATGATGATGCGGTGGTTATCCAAGCAGCCAAAAAGATTGACCTTGAACTGACGAAGTCGGTCAACAACACGACACCGATTGTAGGTCAAAATGTGATATTTACCCTCTCGCTCATCAACAAAGGGCCAAGTGCTGCAACGGGTGTGACAGTAAAAGACGCTTTACCCACTGGTTTGGCATTCGTATCTGCAAGCCCGTCCGTAGGTTCTTTTGACAATGGAAGCGGGATTTGGACGGTAGGAAATCTTGCGATAGGTCAAGCCGTTACTATGCAAATTACTGCAACTGTAACTACACGAGATCTGGTGACGAACTACACACAAGTTAGTGCCGCAAATGAGCCAGATATAGACTCTACACCGAACAACAACTCGACGACAGAGGATGACGACGACCAAGTGAGCTTACAGGGCACACCTCGGATTGACCTTGAGTTGACCAAAACTGTTGATAATAACAAGCCGGCGATTAATTCTAATGTGACGTTCACGATCAAAGTGGAGAACAAAGGGCCGAATAATGGAACCGGAATTGAAGTGAAAGACTTACTTCCGGCTGGGCTTCAGTATGTATCCTCAACAACAACACAAGGAGGGTATAACCAAACAACGGGTATTTGGACTATCGGAAATATGGCTGTAAACCAAGTTGTTGAATTGCAATTGGTTGCAAAAATGACCACCTCCAATACTGTTGTCAATTATGCCCAAATAAACAAAGCGAACGAAACAGACATTGATTCTACACCGGGCAACAACTCGACGACCGAGGACGATGACGATCAGGTGACGTTAACCGGAGAGGCGCGAATTGACCTTAGCCTGACCAAAACGGTAAACAATGCAACCCCTGTTGCAGGAACGTCAGTTACCTTTACCGTCACGGTTCGTAATGACGGGCCTTCTCCGGCAACAGGTATAAATGTGAAAGACTTGTTGCCCAATGGCCTCACCTATCAAAACTTTAGCACCTCTACGGGTAGCTACAACAATACAACGGGTATTTGGGCGGTCGGAAACTTGGCGGTGAGTGCTACGGCAAGCCTCCAAATTACAGCTTTAGCTACAGGCACTCCCGCTACGGTAGATAACTGTGCAGAGGTCAGTGCTGCCGGACAAACCGACGTGGACTCTACGCCGGGGAATGCTGCAAATGTAAAAGAAGATGACGACGCATGTGCCAAAGTCACGACTTCTCCGCAACGGATAGACCTTGAGTTGACGAAGGTGGTAAACAATGCTACCCCAGTCGTGGGTGAAAATGTGACGTTTACGGTTACGGTATTGAACAAAGGGCCACAAAATGCGACAGGCGTTCAAGTGTCGGACTTTTTGCCGCAAGGTCTTGAGTATGTATCGGCTAGCAGTTCAGTCGGTGGATATAGCGCCGCAACTGGATCGTGGGTCATTGGTAATTTGGCCGTTAATCAATCGGTAGCCTTACAAATTGTGGCCAAAGCATTGGCAACCTCGACGAACTGTGCCGAGGTCTCGCGTGCAACTGAAATGGATGTTGATTCGCAGCCGGGGAACAACTCCACTACTGAAGATGACGATGATTGTCGCCCCTTAACCGTTCAGCCACGGATTGATCTCGAACTGACAAAGGTGGTGGATAACAATGTCCCGAAAGTAGGGGAAAATGTTACCTTTACCATTCGAGTGGTCAATCGTGGGCCAAGCAATGCTACGGGTGTCGCGGTTAAAGACTTATTGCCTTCTGGCCTAACCTATGTATCCAATACACCAAGTGTGGGCACGTATAACGCAGGTACAGGGGTTTGGACGATTGGCAATATGCCGTTAAATGCAGCCGAAAACCTCTTAATTACGGCAAAAGTTACTTCAGCAGGCCAGATTATTAACTATGCTCAAGTGAGTGCTGCCAACGAAACCGACATTGATTCTACACCGAACAACAATTCTACCACGGAAGATGACGATGACCAAGTGATTATTTCGGGTCAACCGATTGTGGATTTGGAGTTGCAAAAGACGGCCAATAAGCAAGAAGTACTTTTGGGCGAAAATGTCGTCTTTACAATCCGTGTTGCCAACACAAGTGCATACAACGCAACCAATGTACGGGTTGTGGACATCCTGCCTTCCGGATTTACCTTGGTTAGTGCAAGTGATCCGGCATTTGATACCGCAACAAAACAATGGATGGTAGGGACGTTGGCTGCTGGTGCAAGCAAAACCCTGAGCTTAACCGTCACGGCCAATCAAGCCATTACGATGACCAACTGCGCCGAGATTAGCAACCAAGGTGAGGCCGACTTTGATTCTGCTCCGGCCAACGGGGTGACAACCGAGGACGACTATGGTTGTGCGCAAGTCAATGTTAAACCACGCACGGCAAGTTTGGACATTACGAAGGCTGTAGATAAAGTGGTGGCAAATGTTGGCGAAACCGTGACCTATACCATTACGGTAAGGAACAATGGCGATCAATCGCTAACTGAAATTACGGTAAATGACCCTCAAGCCTTGCAACTTGCTTCTCCGCAATACACCCTTTCTGGGGATGCTACTGGAAGCGGGGCATGGACGGGAACCCTCAAAATTACCCCAACAGGCGGTTTTGCACCAAACGAAGTGGTCACGGTTCGGATTTCCGGAACGGTTCCAGCCTCCTTGTTGGGAAGTACCTTCCGTAATACGGCTACCGTTTCTGCACCGAATGTTGATCCGAAGACGTCGAATGAAGTGGAAACCCGCGTTCCAGTTGCCAACCTAACGATCAACAAACAAGTTGATAAAACAGCCGCTTCGCCCGGCGACCCATTGGCCTATACCTTAACCATTACCAATCTTGGAGATGCGCCAGCAACAAGTATTTTGGTGAACGATGGTGCTGCTGTGACCAATTTGTCAAACCCAACCTATACCGTAACTGGTGGAACACCTGTAAGCGGTAATTGGACAGGCGCATTGACGATTACGCCGAGTGGTGTTGGTCTTGCCAAAAATCAATCCATCATCGTTCGGATTAGTGGAACCGTACCGACAAGTGTTACCCCCGGAACCGTATTGGTGAACAGTGCATCTGTTGCATCTCCGCAAGATCCTAATGGCACAACCCCATCCAATCCGGTACAAACCGTAATTGGTGGTGCGGACTTGGTGGTGGCAAAAGACGTTGACAAAACAGCCGCACAAGCTGGTGATCAACTGCTTTATCGTGTTACCATCACAAATAAAGGAACCGCTACGGCCAATAATGTTGTACTCCAAGATGCGGTGCCGTTATCGTCGCCGAAATATGCGATCGGTGCAGACTTTGTTTATACCACTGGTGGGACGGCTTGGCCATCGAGTAATAGTATAACGCTCCCCGGTTCTATTGCACCGAATGCTACCGTTACGGTCTTTATTCGCGGCATCATTCCAACCAATACGCCATCTGGCTCGGTTGTCCAAAACATTGCGCAGGCTTCCTCGCCTAATGATCCTGACGGGCCAGCAGTTAGCCCGCCCGTACAAACGGTCATTAATGCCGCCGATCTCGCCGTCACCAAAACAGTGAATAAAACGGCAGCACAACCAGGTGATTATATTGCCTATACCATTACCATTACCAATAATGGGAACGGTGATGCAAAAACCATCTTGGTGAGTGATGCTGGCGCTTTGGCTTTACAAAATCCGACCTATACCGCATTAAATGCTTCGCCGACTGGACCCGGTACATGGACAGGACAGTTGACCTTTACGCCAACAAATCCGCTCAAAAAAGGCGAAAACATTACGGTTTATATTACCGGAACGGTTCCGGCAAATACAGCTCCGGGAACCATTATTCCGAATACCGCACAAGTTAGCTCTCCTGAAGACCCAACCAGTCCGGTGACCTCTACGCCTGTACAAACGGTGATTGGTGCTGCTGATTTGGTGGTCTCTAAGGAAGTAAGCCAAACTGCGGCTCAGCCGGGCGACCAAATTATGTATAAAGTGGTGGTGAAAAACCAAGGTACGGCTACAGCAACCACTGTTACTGTGACCGATGCCGTACCGCTTACTTCTCCGAAATATGCACTTGGGGCAGACTTTAATTATGCCACAGCAGGAACGGCTTGGCCGGGAACGATTACCCTGCCAACGGCACTTGCACCAAATGCTTCGGCAACGATCTATATCCGTGGTTTAGTTCCAGCCGTAGCTCCGGGATCGGTCTTGCAGAACATTGCACAAGCGTCTTCTCCAAACGATCCGAATGGCTCTGAAAAGTCCAATCCGGTTCAGACGGTAATCAATGCGGCTGACTTGGTTGTGGATAAAACGGTGAGTAAAACGGCTGCCAATGCTGGAGATGCGCTTACTTATACCATCACCATCCGAAACAATGGTAATGCAACCGCAAATACCATCACCCTCAACGACGCAGGTGCGCTTGCCCTTCAAAATCCAACCTTTACCGTGACCGGTGGGGTGCCTGCAAGTGGAACCTTTACAGGTACGATCAATTTGATCCCGACGGGCGGATTAGTTCCAAATGAGACCATGACGATTGTGCTCACGGGAACGATCCCTGCCACAACTGCACCAGGAACGGTTATCCCGAACGTGGCACAGGTTAGCTCGCCGGAAGATCCGACGAGTCCGGTACAATCGCCAGAAGTGAAAACCGTCATTGGTGCTGCCGATCTGACCGTTAACAAAACCGTAGATAAGGCAAATGCGCAAGTGGGCGACCAGTTGACCTACACCTTGACAATCACCAACAATGGAACGGCCAACGCAAAAACTGTCTTGGTGGATGATCCACAGGTGATCGCATCTTTGCAAAATGTTACCTATACCGTTACGGGTGGAACTCCTTCATCGGGTACATGGACGGGTAGCTTGAACATCACTCCTACAGGTGATTTGGTTCCGGGCGAGAGCATGACCGTTGTGATCAAAGGAACGATTCCGGCAACAACGGCTCCCGGCACGGTCATTCCAAATACGGCACAAGTTTCTTCGCCGCAAGACCCGACCAGCCCGAACCAATCTCCAACGGTTCAAACAGTTGTGGGTGGCGCAAACTTGAGTGTGAACAAAACCGTTAACAAGACGGCGGCTCAGGCTGGAGACCAATTGGTTTACACCATTACCGTCACCAACAACGGGACCTCTGCTGCAACTTCTGTGAGATTGGACGATGCTGGAGCACTTGCGCTGAGCAATCCGACTTATACACTCTCTGGAGGTACACCCGCAAATGGCGCTTGGCCATCAACCGGCTCATTGGTCATTACCCCGACCGATGGTTTGGCGGCCGGAGAAAGCATGACGATTACTATTTCAGGTATTATCCCAGCGACAACAGCACCGGGGACGAGCCTTAAAAACACGGCGCAAGTTTCTTCGCCACAAGATCCCGCTGGCCCGAAAACGTCTCCGACAGTAGAAACCGTTATTGGAATTGCTGATTTGGTGATTGACAAAAAGGTGGATAAAGCTGCCGCACAGGCCGGTGATGTATTAACCTACACGCTCACCGTTACCAATAATGGGGTGGCCGCTGCTAATACGGTGAAAGTAGATGATGCACAAGTTGTCGCATCTCTCCAAAATGTATCCTATACCGTAACGGGTGGAACGCCGGCCTCTGGAACATGGAATGGAAGCCTGACCATCACCCCAACGGGTGGTCTGGTTCCAAACGAAAGCATGACCATTGTAATCTCTGGAACCATACCAGCAAATACAACAGCAGGTACGGTAATCCCGAATGCGGCCCAGGTTTCTTCGCCACAAGATCCGACTGGTCCCACGACCAGCCCAACAGTCCAAACCGTGGTTGGAGGTGCTGATCTAACGATCGTAAAAGCCGTGAACAAGGCGATTGCTCAAGCTGGAGATCAATTAATTTACACCATCACCGTCACCAACAACGGAACGGCTACCGCCAATTCGGTTAAGGTGGATGATCCACAGGCCGCTTCTGTACTTCAAAACCCAACCTTTACCTTGACAGGGGGGACGCCTGCAAGTGGTGCTTGGACGGGTAGCTTGAATATTACGCCTGCAGGAGGCTTGACGGCTGGCGAAAGCATGACCTTGGTTATTATAGGTAATTTGCCGACGAATGTGCCCGCCGGAACGTCCATTCCGAACTCGGCGCAAGTTTCTTCGCCGCAAGATCCAAAAGGCACAAAAACTTCCCCAACTGTCACAACCGTTATTGGGGCCGCAGACCTCGCCGTATTTAAAGAGGTAAGCAAAACGGCTGCTCAAGCGGGCGAGGAGTTGCTCTACAAAATCACCGTTACGAATAAAGGAACGGCTACCGCTACGGATATTTCCTTAAGTGATGCCTTGCCTTTGGCTTCGGCGAAGTATAATGTTGGTGCTGACTTTACCTATGCAACAGGTGGAACTACATGGCCGACGAATAATACCATTAGTTTGTCCAATTTGGCTCCAAATGCAGCAGTGACGGTGTTTGTACGGGGTTTGATTCCTGCCAATACACCTGCCGGTTCTGTGATTCCAAACACAGCTCAGGCGTCTTCCTCTACTGATCCATCCAATCCTAATCCTTCTAATACCGTTAATACGGTTATTGGGGCCGCAGATTTGGTGGTTCAGAAGTCGGTGGATAAATCTGCCGCACAGGTGGGAGATCAGTTGCGCTATGTGATTAGCGTTACCAATACGGGTACTGCAACTGCAACCAATGTGCAATTAACGGATAATCTTTCGCTTGCTTCTGCACGGTACAACGTAGGTGGAGACTTTGCTTATCCTTCTGGCGGTACAGTTTGGCCTGCTACCAATGTCTTGAATTTGGGTAATTTGGCGGCTGGTGCAAGTGCAATCATCTATGTGCGTGGTATCATTCCTTCGGTTCCAGCGGGTAGTGTGGTGGAAAACATTGCACAGGCATCCTCACCAAACGATCCGACCGGGCCAGCACAATCACCCGTAGTAAAAACGGTGATCAATGCTGCCGACCTTACCGTGACAAAAGCGGTGGATAAATCGGCTGCACAAGCGGGTGATCGCTTAACCTATACCCTCACCATTACCAATAATGGGAACGCACCAGCCAATACTGTTCGTCTTGAAGACTCGGTATTGTTAACAAATCCGACCTTTACGGTCACAGGTGCAACCCCAGTAAGCGGTAACTATACCGGAATTATTAACTTGATTCCAACGGGTGGACTCGTACAAAACGAGAGTATGACCGTCACGATTACAGGGTTAATTCCAACGAATACGCCAATTGGTACGGTCATTAATAACGTCGCACAGGTGTCTTCGCCAGAGGATCCAACAGCGCCGGTTAAGTCTCCAAATGTACAAACGGTCATTGGTGCCGCAGACCTTGTGGTTGCGAAAACGGTGAGCAAAACAGCTGCCGCTACGGGCGATATGATCTTGTATGTGGTGACGGTCTCCAACCAAGGAACGGCTACCGCCAATAATGTGGTGGTGAACGATGATGTGCCGCTCACAAATCCAAAATACAATATCGGTGCGGATTTTGCCTATGCTACGGCTGGAACGGCTTGGCCGGGTACAGCTAGCATTACCTTGCCATCCCCTATTGCACCGGGAGGTTCAACAACGCTCTATATTCGTGGACGAATCCCGAATGTGGTAACGGGTTCCATATTGGAAAATATTGCCCAAGCTTCATCGCCGAATGATCCTACGAGTCCTGCACAATCACCAAAAGTTCAGACGGTTGTGAACGCAGCTGACTTAGCGGTGAACAAAACCGTGAATAAGGTTGCCGCAAACGTAGGCGATGAGTTGGTTTATACCATCACGATTACGAACAACGGTAATGCTACGGCCAATACCGTTACGTTAAATGATCCTGTCTCGATTAGTAATCCGACCTTTACAGCAAGTGCGGCCACGCCTTCAAGTGGTGCTTGGGCGGGTTCTGCGGTGTTCACACCCACAGGCGGTTTGGCTCCAGGAGCTTCTATGACGGTCACCATTCGTGGAACCATCTCGGCCAATACACCGATTGGTACGGTAATCAACAACACCGCGCAAGTAACCTCGCCGCAAGACCCGACAAGTCCGGTCAATTCCCCGACGGTACAAACCGTCATAGGTGGAGGGAGCCTCCGTGTAACCAAGTCTGTGGACAAAACTGCCGCACAAGCTGGTGATCAGTTGACTTATACCATTAACGTTACGAACAATGGTACGGGCGTGGTAAACACCCTCACTATTGATGATACTAATGCGCTCGCGTTGACAAATCCGACCTATACTTTGGGAGGTGGGACGCCTGCTGCCGGTGCTTGGGTTGGTTCCTTGGTAGTGACGCCAACCGGCGGACTTATTACCAATGAAACCCTAACCCTTACGATCACGGGTACTATTCCTGCTGGAACTGCCGCCGGAACTATTCTCCAAAATATTGCCCAAGTCTCCTCGCCACAAGATCCAGCCGGGCCGAAGCAATCCCCGGCAGTTCAAACGGTCATCGGAGCCGCTCAGTTGAACATTGTTAAAGATGTGGACAAGACGGCAGTACAGGTTGGAGACGAGGTATTGTATAGGGTTACAGTCTCGAACAAAGGAACCGCTACGGCAACCAATGTAACGCTTGCTGATGCTGTACCGTTGGCCAATCCAAAGTATAACCTGAATACAGACTTCAATTATACAACAGCGGGTACGTTATGGCCTATCAACAACCAGTTGACGCTGCCTTCTTTGGCGCCAAATGCCTCTGCAACGGTCTATATTCGTGGTTTGGTTCCGTCTAACCTGCCTTCAGGCTCGGTAATGGAAAACGTAGCGACCGTAAGTTCCCCGCAAGATCCAAACGGGCAGCAAACCTCCGCACCTGTTCGCTCTGTTGTGAATGCGGCAGATTTGACCATCAACAAAACGGTGGATAAAGCTGCTGCTGCTGCTGGTCAAACTCTTACCTATACGCTAACGGTGAAGAACAATGGTAATGCTACTGCAAATACGGTTATGGTGGATGACGCTGCTGCTCTGGCACTTCAAAATCCAACCTACACGGTATTGGGTGGTACACCTACAAGTGGATCATGGGCTGGCTCCTTAGTTATTACGCCTACGGCAGGCTTGGTTTCTGGTGAGAGCATGACAATCACCATCACAGGAACCATTCCTTCCAATACATCTGCTGGAACAGTGTTCAATAACGTAGCGCAGGCTTCGTCGCCGCAAGACCCAACCAGCCCTGTTCAGTCCCCGAATGTTCAAACGGTAATTGGTGGGGCGAGCCTTGCGATTGTGAAAGACGTAAACAAGTCTTCTGCGCAAGCCGGAGACGAGTTGCTGTACCGGATTACGGTCACCAACCAAGGAAATGTAACGGCAACCAATGTGGTAGTGAACGATGCGTTGTTACTGAACAATGCGCGGTATAATATTGGATCCGATTTTGTTTATCCGGCTGCAGGAACCGCATGGCCTGCCGGAAACAGCATCAATATTCCGAATATTGCTGCAAATGGTTCGGCTACCATTTTTGTTCGTGGTCTCATTCCGAGCCTTCCTTCGGGATCGGTATTGAACAACGTGGCAACGGTTACTTCGCCTAATGATCCGGCAGGGCCAAAGCAGTCGAATACCGTCCAAACCATTTTGGGTGGTGCAGATATTGCCCTCTCTAAATTGGTGGATAAGTCCACTGCCAAGGTTGGTGATCAGCTTACTTATACCCTGACCGTGAGAAATAATGGAACTTCGCGTGCCAACACGATTAATGTGACCGATAATATTGGATTAACCAATACTTCTTATCGGATTAATAATGGTGCGGTTGTTTCGCCTTGGCCGGGAACACTTAGCATGACCTCGGCAACGGTGGGTGCAATGCCTCTTGAGGCCAATCAAGAAATCCGGATTACCATTACGGGGACTGTCCCAACCGGATTGGAAAATACCGTACTCAATAATGTGGCTGTTGCTTCTTCTCCAGAAGACCCGACTTCGCCCGTAACGTCGAATACCGTCTCAACCGCTATCGTCTCTGAAAACCCGTCACTTGCCGTTACCAAACGTGTTACGAACATTGTGTCGCTCTCTGGTAGCAATAGTGTGACGTTCCAAATTCAAGTCGTGAATACAGGAAATACCGACCTCTCGAACCTCAATGTGACCGATGATTTGGCGAATACGTTCATCAATACTGCTCGCCCGATAGCGGGAGATTACAGCAGTATTTCTGGTGGAACCGTACAGTTCACGGCTGGAACTGGCTTCTTTAATGCCGCATATACGGGTAAAACATCTGGTTCTATCAACCTGCTTGCTCCGGGCGCAACCTTGCCGAAAGGTGCAACCGCAACCATATCCTTCACGGTAAATGGTGTGGTTCCAGCCTCCAGTGCAGATTATACCAACACAACGAATGTGGATGGAACAGCACCCACTGGCCAAAAAGTGGTTGGTGCAGCCTCGACCACATTTGGATTTGGTGTACCATTGGTGAACGTTTACAAAACGCTTGCCGGAGCACCCGTCCAAAAAGCGGATGGCTCGATGGATCTGAAGTACCGGATTACGGTCACCAACCCCGGAACCGTTCGTGTAACGAATGTGCGGATTACTGACCGTCTGACACCGGATGTCTTCCCGTCAACCTTCACGGTTACGGTCCCGGTGAAACCCGCCATTGTAGGCTCTGCTGGATCCTTTAACCTGACGCCGAATGTGCTATATGATGGTAGTGTAAACACCGATGTGGTTCTCCAGAATCCGAGCAACTTCTTGGATCCAAACGCAAGTGTTACATTTGAGTTTACCACCAATGTCCAAACTAATGGTAGCGCCAATGTTGGGCCTTTTACGAACAAAGCATGTGTTGAAGCAAGTGGAGGTAGCCTTGGTGCAAGTGCTTGTGGAAGTGCAGACCCCATTACCCTTGTAAAATTTGCATCGGACATTGCCGTAGAAAAAACGGTGGATAAGGCAGTTGCAAACATTGGGGATAAAGTAACCTTTACCATTGTCGCCAAGAACTTGGGGCCAAATAATGCGACAGGTGTGGTATTAACAGACCTCTTGCCAATAGGGCTTTCATTATCAGGTTCATCTGCCTCTTCTGGTACATACAACTCCGGTAATGGTCAGTGGACGATTGGTGATTTGGTTGTTGGGGAAAGCAAAGTGTTGACCATTGTAGCAACAGTGGGTACTTCTGGAAACTTTGTAAACACCGCAACACGTACCGCTTCATCGCCGACAGATCCGAATGCGTCTAACGATATATCGCGTGCCACCGTATGTGCTGGAACAGGATGTAGTGGGCAATTCGCCGATGTGGGTGTAACGAAGAACGTGTCTGAACTAACACCGACAGTAGGGGATAAAGTGATTTTTGCTGTTGATGTGTACAACCGTGGGCCATTCGATGCAACAAATGTGGTCGTGAGCGATCAACTTCCGGCGGGTCTCACGTTTGTAAGTGCTACAAAAGGCACATACAATGCTGGAATCCGTACTTGGACGTTCACCCAGCCATTCCTTGGTGCTGGAGAAACCAAACGGTTCTTCATCGAGGCGCAGGTAGATGCAACAGGTACGCTGACTAACGTGGTCAACATCACGTCTTTGGATCAGACAGATCCCGTAACCTCAAACAATACCGATTTTGCAGTTGTGAATCCGCAAGGGCCAATTGCTGATATTGAAGTCCTTAAGAGTGCAGACAAAGCCGCTGTTAACTTGGGTGAAAATGTAACCTTCACCATTCTTGTTACAAACAATGGGCCGACGGCTGCCACAAATGTTGCGATTAGTGATAAACTGCCGGGTAGTATGACCTTTGTGTCCGCCAGCCCAAGCGCAGGTACATATAATGCTGCTACAGGTGTTTGGACGATCGGCAATCTCGCCGTGAACCAAACGGTAAACCTGAAAATCGTTGGTAATGCAACCCAGAATGGCACCACAACCAATGTGGCCACACGTCTGTCCTCGTCACCAACAGATCCGGTCAATGCCAACGACCAGTCTGAGGCAACTGTTTGTGCAGGGCCTTCTTGCTCGGCACAAGTTGCTGATGTAGCGATTGATAAAGAAGTGGTCAGTGGTACGATTACGCCAGAAGTGGGTGCTTCGGTGCTCTATAATATTGTGGTGAAAAACAATGGGCCATTTGATGCAACCAATGTGGTGCTGAACGATGTGATTCCGGCTGGCTTGACGTATAAGGCGGCAACAGGCGGATCGTACAACAGTTCAAACCGCACATGGTCGGTCACGCTACCGCTTCTCAAAAATGGTGAAACAAAAACTTACCGCATCGAAGCGAAGGTGGAGCAATCTGGCGAAATTGTGAACTCCGTTCGCGTCGTTAGCCTTGACCAAACCGATCCTGTCCGCTCGAACAACGAAGATTCTGCTACCATTAACCCCAATACGCCACAGGCCGATATTAAGGTTGAGAAGTATGTCAATAAAACCGTTGCGAATGTAGGGGAAAATGTAACCTTCACCGTAGCCGTAACGAACAATGGCCCACAAGCTGCAACAGGCGTAAAGGTTAGCGATACTTTACCAGTTGGACTTACCTTGGTTCAATCGTCTGCAACGCAAGGAACATATGCCGGAGGAACGTGGGATGTGGGGGCTTTGGCCATCGGTGAAAGCCGTGTATTAACGATCGTTGCAAATGTTAGTGCAAATGGCAACTTTACGAATACTGCTACCCGTTCTGCATCGTCACCAGCCGATCCAAATCCGTCGAACGATAGTTCTTCGGCCAAAGTTTGTGCTGGAACAGGTTGTGCGGTGAACTTTGCTGATGTTGGCGTTCGTAAGTCTGTGAATAATCCAATCCCGAATGTAGGCGAGGATGTCACGTTCACGATTGAGGTCTATAACAATGGGCCTTCTGATGCAACTAATGTGAAAGTAAACGATGTTATTCCATCCGGTCTGACGTATCGTACCGCGACGGGAGGTTCTTTCGATAATACGACATCACCTAAATGGACGGTTACCGTGCCGTTGCTTAGAGTGGGCGAGCGGGTGTTCTACAACATCGTGATGACGGCAAACAGTACGGCCACCATTTCCAATACCGCTGTTATCGAAAGCCTAACACAAACTGACCCTGTGGGCGGCAACAATTCGTTTACTGTCACCTTAAATCCGGTTGAAGCGGCAGATGTCCGCCTAACAAAATCGGCTAATAAAGTTGTAACACAAGTTGGTGAACAAGTGACGTTTACCATTTCAGTAACGAATGATGGGCCAAATACGGCAACAAACGTTCGGGTACAAGATCTTGTACCTGCTGGATTGACCGTAACGGGTGTCTCAACGACCAAAGGTACATGGATAGCCCCAGAATGGAATGTCGGCTCGCTGACGCGGAATGAAAGCGCGACGTTGCAAATGGTGGTTACAGTTACGGCCAATGGACGCTACGAAAACGTCGCACAAGTTTCGGCCATGAACCAGCGTGATCCAGACTCCACGCCGGGTAATTCAAATCCAGACGAGGACGATCAGGCTTCGGCTACTATCTGTGCCGGATCCGGTTGTGGAACCACGCAATTCACGGACTTGGCCATCACCAAGGTGGTGGACAAAGTTGCAAATGCGGTAGGTGATGTGGTTACATATACCGTTACGGTACGGAATAACGGGCCAGCAGTGGCTACGGGTGTGGTTGTAACAGATCAGTTGCCAGCCAATTACAATGTAACCCTCGCAACTCCAAACCGTGGAACGGTAATAGGAACCGGCCTGACACGCACATGGAATATTGGTAACATGGCGGTTGGCGAAGCCGTAGTGATGCAAATTGTAGGTATCCCAACCAATGACGGCATCTTCCCCAATATCGTAACGGTCCGTGGGGATCAATCCGACCTATTGGAGTACAACAATGAAGCCCGTGCGACCTTCTGTGCTGGAACCGCCTGCGGAACGGTACAAAATACCGACCTACAAGTCTTTAAGGTGGTGGATAAACTTAGCCCACAAGTGGGTGAAAACGTCCGCTTTACGATTACAGCATCCAACGACGGGCCTGCCAATGCAACAGGTGTTCGGGTAACCGACATTCTCCCAGCTGGATTGCAATTTGTTTCTGCTTCGAATATCAGCTACAACCCAACAAACAACGATAATATTTGGGATGTAGGCAATTTGCAAGCCGGACAAAAAGTCCAGATGGAAATTGTGGCCAAAGTACTCGACTTAACCGGAACCATAACCAACACCGCGACCATTACAGGCAACCAAACCGATCCGGTTCCTTCCAACAACGAAGCTTCGGCGGTTATTACCAGTTTGGCTGTTGTGGACTTGCTCTTGGATAAATCGGTTGACCGCGAAAGCCCAGCAGTGGGTGATAACGTAACCTTTAACGTAGTGGTGTCTAATGCCAGTACGCGCCAAGCAACTGGTGTTAAAGTGACGGACTTGCTGCCAAGTGGTGTAAGCTACGTTTCTCAATCGCTTACGGCAGGAACGTATGACAAGAATACGGGTCTCTGGACAGTTGGAACCCTAAATCCGGGCCAATCCCAAACCCTAAGCCTTACGGTTAAAGTCGAGAGCGCCCAGTCGGTGATTAACTTTGCCTTGGTAAGTGGTTTAGACCAAGTAGATCCGACGCCAGCCAGTGATTTTGCGCGCATAACGCCTATCCAAGCGGTTGATGTTGCGATCGCTAAAACAGTGGATGTGGCTTCGCCAAAAGTGGGTGATACGGTCAGGTTTACGGTTACCGCAACCAATATTAGTGCAGTTACCGCAACCAATGTGCGGGTGAGTGATGCCCTACCTGCCGGATTGACGCTGACCAATGTCGCCACGACAAAGGGTACTTTTGATCCTGTGACAGGAATTTGGAATGTGGGCACTTTACAACCCGGAACAACGAATCAAGGGCAAATGGTGATTACCGCCATTGTGAATACCGCTGAACGCATTGCCAATATTGCAACCCTCGTTGGATTGGATCAGACAGACACCAATTCTGCAAACAACCAAGCGATTGCGGTAATTGCACCGGGCGTCTCGGCAGACTTGCAAATTCAAAAGGCGGTAAGCAAAGAAAAACCGGGTCTAAACGAAACCGTTACGTTTACCTTGACGGTACGCAACTTGGGTCCGGGTACTGCAACCAACTTGTTGGTTTCCGATGTCTTGCCATCAAGTACCGACCTACAGTACATCTCGTCCAGTCCTGCGGGCGTTTATAACAGCGCAACAAATACCGTAACATGGACGGTTCCGACGCTGGCGGCCAATGCACCACCACTCACCTACACCATAACGGCCAAAACCCTCCTCGGTGGCTCCAAAACCAATGTGGCGACGGTACGTGGTGACCAAACCGATCCGAATCCCAATAACAACTCGGATAACGTAACTATTTGCGTGGATTGTCCGGCAGATCAGGTGGATATTGCCGTGACCAAATCTGCAGATAAATTAGAACCGAAGTTTGGTGAGGTTGTTCGGTTTACCATTACAGCGAGAAATACCAGCAATACGGCTGCTACGGGCGTAGTTGTGGAAGACATCTTGCCAGCAGGTTTAAACCTTTTGCCAGTTGCAAATCCAGATGTTACGGCTGTGGGAACCTTGGTTAAGTGGAACGTCGGTTCACTTACGGCAAACCAAACCAAGTCGTTAACCTTGGATGTACAAGTGAATACGTACTCCGTATCCACCAATATTGCAACCATGACGAAGGTTAACCAACAGGATACCAATCCGGATAACAATACCGCTTATGTAACGGTTGTTCCGAAGGTTGATCCATCCAATGGTGTTGATCTCTTTATGCAAAAGTTTGTGGTAGGTGCTAACCGTGTGAATAAAGGGGAGAATGTGACCTTTAAACTCGTAGTGACGAATGTCGGTTCGGTAGAGGCGAAGAGTGTAATGGTTGAGGATGTTCTTCCTGCTACGGGTGTTCAATTTGTGTCGGCTAATCCGGCATCAAGTTTCAATACCACATCGGGTATCTGGAATGCCGGAACCTTGAAGGCTGGGGATAGCCAAACACTCGAAATCACGGTGAAAGCCAATGAAGCTGGATGTTATTCCAACGTCGCAAAAGTATTTGGTTCTACACCGTCAGATAGCAACCTCTCGAATAACGGGGCTGTTGCACAATTCTGTGCAGGTGCGCCAATTCCAGTTGCTGACCTTGAACTAACGAAAACGGTGAACAACCCAACGCCAAAAGTGGGTGATACCATAGAGTTTGAGATTACCCTCTCGAACCGTGGCCCCGCTCCGGCAACAGGTATTGAAGTATCGGATGTATTGCCAGCAAACATCTCGTTTGTAAGTGCAACACCAGAAACAGGCGCTTATAACACCGCAACACATGTGTGGTCTTTGGGTCAACTGTTGAATGGTCAGGCCAAAAAGCTGAAAATCACGGCAACCGTGACCAATGCAACGCCAGACATCAACTTTGTTGCAGTTACAAAACTGAGTGAACAAGACCCAACACCTGCCAAAGCACAAGTCACTGTGACACCGCTTAGCGGAACTCGTGCAGCGGATGTGCAAATCTCGAAGGTTGACCAAAACGACCCCGTGAAACCCGGAGACGACTTGGTTTATACGATTACTGTTGTGAATGCTGGACCAGACACTGCCGATAATGTTGAGGTATCCGATGTGCTGCCAAATGGTATCACGTTCCAATCTGTTGAGGTATATCCAACAACAGGATGGACGGTAAATACGAGTCAGGCTAATACCGGTAGCCGCCGTATTTCTGCGACCACCGCGTCTATGCCTGCCGGCTCTGTGGCCACCTTTGTAGTGAGAACCAAAGTGAACGCTTCGGTAGCAGTGGGCACAGAATTGGAAAATGTTGCCTCGGTGGTCACCACCACGCCAGATCCAAAGGCAGACAACAACAGCGATAAGACAACAACAACGGTTTCCGACAAACCGATTGAGCAAGCGGCTGACCTACAGGTTCAGAAGGTAGATCAAACCGATCCTGTTAAGCCGGGTAATGTGTTAACCTATACTTTACAAGTAACCAATGCTGGTCCAATAACAGCGCAAAATGTATTGCTTACGGATGTACTCCCCAGTAATACCACTTTTGCCTCGGTACAAGTGAATCCACCAACTGGTTGGGCAATCTCTGCACCGCCAGTAGGGGGAACAGGCAGTGTGGTCTTGTCGAATCCTAACCTTCAAATGGGATTTGCGACCGTGACCATTTCCGTAAACGTGGCCTCAAATCTCGCCGACGGAACGCTCCTATACAACACGGCGACCATCAGTGGTAGCTTGCCAGATCCGAACAAGGACAACAACTCTTCAACCGCAACCACGTTGGTACGGCAAGAGGCCCCTGTCTTTGCGGCTGATCTTCGGGTTACAAAGTTTGACTTGGTGGATCCGATTAAGGCTGGCGAAACACTTACTTATACCATTACGGTCACAAATGCGGGACCTGCATCGGCGACCGAAGTAGTTTTGGTTGATGCGCTACCAGCCTTCATGACCTTCCAAAGCTTAAGTGGTGTGCCTTCAAACTGGAATGTTGCAACTCCGACCATCGGACAAGGAGGCAATATCCGCCTGACCACTGCGAGCTTCCCCGTAGGTTCCTTCACCTTCACCGTTGGTGCAAAGGTAGATCAGTCCGTTCCGGATAATGCACTCTTGACAAATGTTGCGGCTGTATCGGCTTCGAGCTTCGACCCGAACCCAGACAACAACACCGATACCGAGACAACCTTAATAAAAAATGGACAAGTTTCTGACCTTAGCATTCTTAAGGTGGCCTCGGCGACCAAAGTTGCTCCAGGTCAGACGCTAAACTATACCATCACCGTTACGAATATCGGGCCTAATCCTGCGGAAAATGTTCGTGTAACGGATCTTTTGCCAGCTTCGCTTAAGTTCGTTTCGGTGGTGAATGTTCCTGCCGGATGGAATGTGCTTACACAACCTGCTGCTGGTGCATCCGGCCAAGTTGTACTCACAGCAGCTAGTGTAGCAGTAGGCTCTTACACCTTCACCATTAATACGATGGTGGACAACGCGGCAACCAGTCCGTCGTCCATCAATAACGTCGCAACGGTGATTTCTACGACCGTGGATAGCAATCCTTCGAATAACTCCAGTGTTGTTGAGACGATGATTGGTGAACCACAAAACCGTGCAGACCTCTCGGTAACAAAACTTGGGCCTGCAACGGCGCAGCCGGGAAACAACATCACCTACTCGATTCTAATCGCAAACAATAGTGCGACCATCACGGCACAGAATGTGGAAGTTTCGGATGTCTTGCCTGCGAATGTCTCCTTCGTATCTATCTCTGGTGTACCCGGTTCTTGGACGGCCTCAACGCCTCCGGCTGGTACTTCTGGCACAATCTTGCTCTCAACACCCAACTTTGCTCCCGGCTCGTTCCAAGTGCAAGTAACGGTTAAAACAGCAAGTAATGCCGTAGCTGGAACTGCTATTGTAAATACAGTGGTCGCTACTTCTACGACGCCAGACCAGAATACGGTAAATAATACGAGTACCGTTACCACTACTATCGAACAACGTCCGGGCGTTGCGAATCTGTCCATTCAAAAGAATGACGACCGAGACCCCGTTCGCGCTGGTGAGTCCATTACCTATTCGATAACGGTGAACAACGCAGGGCCAGATCCGGCACAGAACGTAAAAGTAACGGATACACTGCCTTCGGGTGTGGTCTTCCGGTCTGTAAGTGGTGTACCAGCAGGTTGTACCACGAACACACCGCAAGTAGGAACCAATGGATCACTCTTGTTGGCTTGTCCAACCGTTCAAACGGGTAACTTTGTCTTCCAAGTTGTTGTGGATGTCAATGCCAATATCCCAGAGGGAACCTTGTTGGTGAACAATGCCATTGTTACGTCGGAGACAAATGATCCAGATGCCTCAAATAATATTGCTACCCAAACCACGCAAGTGGGCGGAAGTGGTGCTGATCTGAGCATTATTAAATCGGACTTCCCAGACCCCGTAACCCCCGGAAACCAACTGAGATATACTCTAACGGTGAGAAATGCCGGGCCTTCTACTGCAAGCAATGTAACCATCACGGACGTATTACCGGGGAATCTGCGTTTCTCAAGTGTGGCAAATGCGCCAGCAGGATGGGCACTTAGCGTACCAACCGTGGGTACGAACGGAACGGTACGTTTGACAGCAGCAAACTTCCCGGTTGGCTCTTTCTCCTTCGATATTATTGGGGAGGTAGATGCGAATACACCAATCGGCGATGTGATTGTCAATACGGCCTTTATCAATAGCGTAACGCCCGATACCAATCCGCTCAATAATGCTTCTACAGTAACGACCAATACGCCAGTTTCACCATCGGGACAAGCCGACCTCCAAATCGCGAAGTCTGATAGCCCAGATCCGGTGGACGCAAATGGTACGATTACCTATACCATAACAGTAACCAACTTAGGGCCAGATACAGCGCGGAGTGTGGTGATTAACGATCCATTGCCCAATACCCTGAACTTCCAGTCTATCTCTGGATTGCCAGCCGGTTGGTCGGTGGTGGCGCAACCAATCGTTGGCGGTAAAGGTAATCTCCAGCTGTCAACGCCAAGCTTTGCACCGGGCTACTTCAGCTTTACGGTACGTGCAACGGTGGATGGAAATGCAGTTCCGGGAACCGCGGTGTTGAATGGTATTGGAATTGGCGCTGTTACTGGCGATCCAAATCCGTTCAATAACAACTCCTCGGCGCAAACCTATATCAAGATTCCGCCGCAAGGAACGACCGATCTGGTCATTGACAAGAGCGATGTGAACGACCCCGTAGCGCCGGGTGGAACCATTACCTACATCGTAAATGTCACGAACAATGGGCCGGATGCAGCGCAAAACGTGACGATCTCGGATGCGATTCCAGCCAATACCACTTTCGTAGGGCTGAATAACGTAGCGCCGGGTTGGACGATTACAAACCTCCCGCCAGTGGGTGGAACGGGTACGCTTACGCTGGCCAATTCCTTCATCCCAGCAGGTGGAACGTCTAACTTTAGCGTACTCGTTCGGGTAAATGCGGGCTTGGTGGATGGAACCATCATCACCAATACAGCAGTGGTGAACTCCTCTACAACTTCAGAAACCAACCTGAACAATAACTCGGATTCCGAAACCACAACGGTTAAAACCGTAACCGGACCAGACCTCTCGGTCACAAAGACCACCAATGTGGCTAACGTAGAGCCGGGTGGCTTGATTACCTACACGCTGACCATTACTAACTCTGGGCCTTCGGCTGCGAATAATGTAACGGTAACAGATGCACTACCGGGTGAATTGACCTTCGTAAGTGTTTCCAATGCGCCACAAGGTTGGAGCATCGTTCCACCTGCAACAGGGACGAATGGAACCATCACGATGACCACACCTAATTTTGCACAAGGAACCGTAACCATCAACATCACGGGTCGCGTAAGTGCCTCGGTTGCGGATGGAACCATCATTGCAAATACCGCAAGTGTAACCACAACAGGTGGTAATCCTGACCCGAACCCGAACAACAATACGTCCACTACGACGACAACCGTTCAAGGGCCAAGGTTTTCTGATCTTTCGGTGGTGAAGACGGCACTTTCGGGGACTGTATTGCCGGGCGCAACCCTGACGTATAACCTGACCGTAACCAATGCTGGTCCTGCTACAGCCCAAAATGTGGCCGTGACGGATGTCTTGCCTTCCAATACAACCTTGGAGAGCTTTACAAACCTACCCGCCAATTGGACTGCCGATAGTGCTACGCCGGGCAGTGTGACCTTTAGAACGGCCTCTATGCCGGTGGGAACTGTGACCATGACCTTGATCGTGAAGGTGTTGCCAACTACGCCAGCAAATACCGCATTGATCAACAACGTAACTGTTTCTTCCACAACGCCTGATCCCAATCCGGGCAATAATGGAACCACAACGGTGACGATTGTAACGGGTGTCCCGACGAGCAGTACCGCAAACTTAACAGTTATCAAAACCGCTTCTCCGAATCCAGTGGAAGCCAATGGTATCCAAACCTATTTGATCACGGTGATCAACCAAGGGCCAGATACAGCGGTAAATCCAGTGGTGGCGGATAATTTGCCGGCCAATGCGGTCTTCCAAGGGATCAGTAATGTGCCAAGTGGTTGGACGACCACAACGCCAACGGTCGGAACGACGGGTCAAATCAAACTAACAGCCCCGTCTTTCCCAGTAGGTTCGTTCACCTTCATCGTAACTACCCGCATTGCTTCTAATGCAATAAATGGTCAAGCGGTGATTAATGGTGCCGCAGTGGCTTCGACAAGTAACGACCCGAATCCGACGGACAATACCTCTGTGACGGTGACGGTTGTTAATACGGCACTACAACCTGCAAACCTCTCCATTACGAAGGTGGCCAACGCCGCGCAGGTAGCACCGGGAGGAACCGTGGACTACACCTTGTCTATCACAAATGCGGGCCCATCGGTTGCGCAAAATGTGATCGTCCAAGATGTGATCCCCGCCAATACGACCTTTGTAGCCCTCACGGGTGCTATCGGAGGTTGGAATGTGCAAACACCACTCGTTGGTACACGTGGCGTCGTGACTCTCCGTGCTGCTAACATACCTGTTGGCACATCACTCTTTGTGCTACGGGTGAAAGTGAACGAAGGGCTGACCGCCGGAACACAAATCGCAAACGTGGCTTCGGTGATCTCCGATAATCCAGATACCAACCCAAATGATAACGTAACGCCGCCTGTTGTGGTGGTCGTTTCAGGGCCGCAAGGCATTGACCTGAGCGTGCGGAAAGTGGCAAATAAATACCAACCGCAAAACGGTGATTTGGTGACGTTTACCATTACTGCTACCAACAATACAATCGGTTCTACGGCTACCAATGTGGTGGTGACGGATGTTCTGCAAACCGGACTGTCCTACTTCAGCTCAACCGCTACGCAAGGTTCGTATAATCCCGCAACCGGACGCTGGACTATAGGAACGCTTGCCGGTGGACAAAATGTGACCTTGCAGTTGCAAGCGACCATTAACTCAAGTGCGCCTGCAATCGTGGTCAATACCGCATCCATCACAGGCTCGGAGGTAGATACAAACCCAACGAACAATGTTTCTACGGTTTATCTCAACCCCGTAGGTTGCTCAAGTGGGCACGACGGCGGTATCGAGTCCGAAGGTTCAATGGCTATTGCTTTGGCAAGCCGTCTCTATGAGCGCCGCTTCCAAGCTGCTGCACTTGTTGAAAAGGGAGAATTGCCGTCATTCAATATCTTCACACACAGCGAAACGATTTTGAACAAATCAGAAGCCAATCCAGAAGGATTTAAGCTTAATTGGACAAACTCGGCCGCTGCTGCTGGACGTATTGGCACGTTGATTCCGGACATTGGGCCTGAAAGTAGCCAAGCGATTGACAATACCCCGACCGATCTGCCACGGATTACCAATGCCGTAGAGGTCGTCGGTGTGGACTACTTCAAACAAGAAGACAATCGCTTCAAACGCCTTGGTGCCATTCTCGCTATGACAACACTTGGATCAGAACTTTACGAACATACCAAAGCCGTCTGTGATCGCTTCGGTGGTGGTGAACTGCGTAGTGTTGAAAATATTGAGGTCAATGGCCAACCATTTGTGATGATTCATACCTACACACCGGATGGCAAATTGGACTATGGGGTTAGCTTTGTTGCCTATAAAAAGGCTGGCGCTTGGACTATTGATAGCCGCCATGTATTGACCGACTATAAAGTGCCAGCAGGTGCTGAAGAGGTATTCAACTTCCAAGTTTGGGGATCCGTACCGAACTATGCCGAATTCCTCTTGAAAGACTTGCTCACGCGCATGGCCGTTCAAGGTCCGATCACCTATTTGAATACTACACAAAGCAAACCTGAATTGCCAGATGTCTTTATTAAATCTGGTCGCTACGAAAGTGGTAAGTTAATCCTAAACGTGGTGAACAATGTAGGTGCAACCGAGTTAGTGCTCACTGGAAAGATCAGAACCAGCGAAACCGTACCCGCCGCAAATGCACAGACCGCCAGTATCCGGATTCCATTGCCAGCAGGCACTGAAGTAACCGTGGAAGCCAATGTGGACATCAACGGCGACTATGTGAACGACCCGATCTATGACGCACCGTTTGTGGTCTCAAACAACAAAACGGCAACCAAAGACCAACTCTATTTTGCCGATGGTACATGGGCATACAATAGCAATTTGGGCAATGCCAACGTAACCTTGTTCAATACCACAGCGCAAACTTCGTATGTGCCAACGAGTGGGTACTACTACCTCAATCGCGCTGCCGAAATCACCGGTACGGTCTCCGACTGGGTGAGCATGTACCGCACATTGCGTCCGGGTGGAGCATCGGTGGACGTAAGTTCCTATGACTTCATCACCTTCAATGCTTCCGGTTCTGGCTCGGTGGATGTACAACTTCAAAAAGCAGGCATCAATACATGGGATCACTTCAACAAGACGATCTCTTTGACGCCTACTTCCCGGAAGTACACCATCAACTTCTCGGAATTTGCGAGAGCAAATGGGGTACGGGGTCAATTCAAAGCCAATGCAACGGATGTCAATCTATTGGCCTTCTATATGCGTGGTCGGACTGCAAATGCGCCGTTCTCCATGAAGATCACCGATGTGCGTTTCGGTAAAATTGGTGTACCAAACGAAGCGTCCGATGAACTACCAACGACCATTGCTTTGAATGGTAACTATCCAAACCCATTCAATCCGTCAACAAGTATTGGGTTTGACTTGCCACAGGCGACAAAAGTACGTCTCGATGTGTATGACTTGCTCGGTAAGCGTGTTGCAACAGTGGTGGATGGCTTTATGAGTGCCGGACGCCACGAGGCTACCTTCGATGCCGCTAACTTACCAAGTGGAACATACTTGTACCGACTGACCGTTGGCAACACTATCCTGACGAAGAAAATGACGCTGCTCAAATAAGAAGCTGCGAATCCGAAAAGCTAACGGGCACTTCCAAAATGAGGTGCCCGTTTTGTATTATCATGAGGATGATCTACCTTTCTCATTGTCAATAAAATACCATGCCCAAAATTGTAGTACTGGATGGCTTCACCCTTAACCCCGGAGACCTCTCGTGGGAAAAGCTCAAAGCGTTGGGTGAAACCACTGTTTATGACCGCACCGCGTCCCATGAAGTGGAGGAACGTAGCCTTTGCGCGGAAATTCTCATCACAAACAAAGTGCGGCTTGATGCGGCTCTTATCGAAAGATTGCCTCATCTGAAAGCTATAATGGTGTCCGCAACAGGACACGATGTGGTGGATGGCTTTGCAGCAAGCAAACGAAACATTCCGGTATGTAATGTGGCCGGATATGGGCCGGATGCCGTAGCACAACATACCTTCGCCCTTTTGCTCGCCCTGATCAATCGGGTGGGGGAATACCAGAATGACGTGCAAGCCGGTGGTTGGTCACAACGAGGCGATTGGTGTTATTATCTCTATTTTCCCGTCGAATTGGCAGGTAAAACGATAGGATTGGTCGGATTTGGTGAAATTGCGCAACGTGTTGCAAAAATTGCAATAGGGTTTGGTATGAAGGTCATTGCTTATACCCCCAATCCTAAGCCGCACCCGAATGTGTCCTTTACCACGCTGGAGACCGTCTTTAAAGAAAGCGATGTTGTTAGCCTACATTGCCCAATAACACCGGAAAACCGAATGATGGTGAATACAGATCGGCTTGCAATGATGAAGCAAAGTGCTGTTCTAATTAATACCGCACGCGGAGGGCTGGTGGACGAGGAGGCCTTAAAATTTGCTTTGATCCAAAAAATAATTGCTGGAGCGGCCTTAGATGTGCTGGCCCAAGAACCGCCGCCATTGGATCATCCTTTGTTTGGAATGGATCATTGCATCATTACCCCACATATCGCATGGGCAGCCCATGAAACCCGTAAACGATTGCTCCATTTGATGGTAAAAAATATCCGATCTTTTTTGGCCGGAAAGCCTATAAATGTGGTAAATGGCGTATGACAAGGCGCTGCTATATGCTCGTGATGATCGTTTTATTCACTGGATGCCATCCAGGTGAAAAGCCGGAAACCCTTACCGTGTCCGCAGCGGCTTCCCTCGGTGAGGTCCTGAAAACATTGGTTCAAACTTATAACGCCGAAAACCCCCATCTGCAAATTCGTTTAAATGTGGGAGGGAGCGGGATGTTGGCCCGTCAGATTGAGGCTGGTGCAAACGTAGATGTTTTTATCTCGGCAGATGTGGCTTGGGCACGTTACTTGGTGAAAAAACAAAAAACAACCTTTATTGACTCGACCACTTTGGGAAACAGAATGGCCGTATATGCACAGGATCCATCCTTAAACCTAAATGAGGCCAAGCGATTAGCCTTAGCAGATCCTCGTTCTGTGCCTGCCGGACGATATGCAAAGGAAGCTCTACAGTGCATGGGCGTTTGGAATAAAGTTTCTGCAAAGATAATCCCTGTACAAGACGTGAAAGCGGTTATTCGTACCATACAAAATGGGGCCGCTGATCTTGGTTTTGCATATGCCACGGATGCAACGCCAGAGTTGGTAGAACTAAACCTCATTCCGAAGAACTGCCTTCCCGAAATCCGTTATGGCATAACCAGTACAATAAAAGGATGGCCTTTTGTACAATTTATAACATCAGAAAAAGCTCATAAGGTACTTGTAAAAAAAGGATTTAGGGTGCTTGGTGAAAATGTGTTTTGATTGATATTTAATAACCATTATTGGTTAAGGGCAAGGGCTTCTGGCGGTTAATAACAACCAAGACCAATAGGAATTGACTTCCTAATGATAAATCAATAAAGTAGGGGAAAGTTCTAAGAATGGACTTAACAGTTTGAAAACAATATCTTGAAAATCATTGCTAATTTGTTGGGTTCTCTGACAATTTTTGTGGAAAGCGACTCCTCAAAGCCTTTTAAACGCTTTGAGAGGTGTTAGACACATCGAAATCATAAAAAATGTCAGAGAACCATTTGTTGTTGAGATCACATGCTCGGAAGTGAATTGCCAGAAATCATCCTGCGGTCATTATGGGTTGCAGCTCTTGCAGTTGGGCTTGGTTTAGTTCCGGCTACGATGCTCGCTTTTCGCCTATCTCGTGAGCAAAACCTAATCCTTGCCATATTGGAGTACCTTTTGTACGTGCCATTGGTCTTTCCTCCAGTGGTGATCGGATGGCTGTTGCTGCAAATAGAAATATTGCAGTTTAATGTCTTGGGGGCTGTGGTTGCTGCATGTGTGGTTTCCTTCCCACTACTTACGCAGACGCTCAGAGCCGCATTTGACCAAATTGATCCGCGTTTAGAAGAGGCTATAAAAATGGATGGTGGCGGGAAATGGCAGGTTTTTAGGTTTTTATATGTACCTTTGGTCTTGCCCGGATTGGCGGCAGGTGCTGTTTTGGCCTTTGCAAGGGCATTGGGTGAGTTTGGCGCAACCATCGTGGTAGCCGGAAATATTCCCGGAGTCACAGAAACGATCCCTTTGGCCATTTATGCCGCACTTCAAAGACCAGATGGCGATGAAATGCTCTTTCCTTTGTTGGTTACGTGTTTGGCTTTGTCTGCAACTTCGGTACTGGCCCATTCCCTCCTAAGAATGTTTTCGCGTAAGAGATTGTAATCCAATGTTGTTTCATGTTATTATTTTTGAAATCGCCATAAGTTTATAGTATGATACTTTGTTTAAAACATTTGTATTTATTTTAATTGACTGTATGTTTTTAGTCATCATTAATAGTTCATCAACTCGAATTTGGCAAATCCGAGCAATGAAAAGCATCGTTACACGCCTGCTTAGACAAAATGCCGTTTGCAGAATTTGGAAAATTCGCTTACAGAAGTCATTTACATATAGTTTTAATTGAATTAATTTTACTTACCTGTTGACATTATGTTGTATAGTTGCTAAATTAATCAAGTAAATTCATGATTATATGTGCGTTGTATTACGTTTTGTTGATATTTTCCTTTTCTATAAGCGCTTTTGGCCAGAATGAGCAAGACCTCTTCGATGTAGAAACAAAGCTCAATATCCAAGACGAAAAAAAACTTTCAACAAAAAGCAAAGACATACTTAAAAACTTAAGAGATGATCAGCTCACTTCTAACACTAAAATCGTTAAGTTAAACCCGATTAATAATTTGCGGAATTTGCCTAATATTGCTATAACTATAAACGAACAACTTCAATATTCAGGTAATCATGTTGTTCAATGGAAACGAAAGGATGAAAAAAACGTGTCGAACGGCTATTACATGTATCGTATTAAAATAGGGAGTAAGCAATTTACAAAGCCCATCACGGCAATAAAATAATTTTATTATCCTGGAAAATGGCAATTTTAAGGATTGTCAATTCCTATATTTATTTGGAGGAATGTCATGAAAAACAAACAATTACTTTTTTGCATCATCCTTTTTCCTTTTTATGCACAGGCACAAATAGCATGGAAGAATTTAGGACAACCACAAGGCTTAATTGTCCCATGTTCCTTTTATACCGATAGCAAAAAACTCGTTTCTTGTGGACTTACCCACGGGGATGCGATCATAAACTATTCTTATCTTTCACCTGATTTAGGAACAAGTTGGGAATCGGTATTGGGGAGCAAAAAAAACGAAGATATTAAATACTCAACCTTTATAAGTACCGAGACAGAACACTTAAAAAGGGATAAAACTGGAAATGTTGTAAAAAGTGGTACGGCTTTAGCAGATGTTACGTTAGGATATATTAAAGTTCTTGATAAAGACTTTAATGTAAAGTCCAATTTTTATATGGCTGATAGAACCTATATTTGGGACTTCGACATTTCACCCGAAAATGAAATCTGGATTGCTACAAATAAGGGTCTCTTACGTTCTAATGACGAAAATAAGAGTTATCAAACGGTATCATTTGCGAATATAAACACTACAGCAATTACATTCACGGACAAAGGCGAAATCTGGATCGCTACCGAAGATGGTGTTTTTAGGTCGCTAAATCAAGGTAAAGATTGGAAACAAGTCAGTGCTTTTTACACCGATTCGGATATTTTATATTTCGACCAAATAAATAGGCAAATTTTGGTGATAAACAACACGAGCACGCAATGGGGATTCGGTAATAACAAACAAGGTGATATTGAATATGCCCGATTTTCAGAAGAAGGGGTGCTCATTGGAAGCACCGTTTTCAAAAGCAATTATGTGTATGATGTGCTGTCTGAAACAAATAAGCATCTGTATTTGGCAACTCAATCGGGTTTATGGGATTCTCAAAACCAAGGAGAAAGTTTCGTTAATACCACTGTTCAAGTACCAACCTATCATATTTTAAAGGCTGAGAACCAACTTTTTGCTTCTACACTAAATGGAATTTATGGAACCTCCACAAGCGATGTATCATGGGCAAAGAAAGGTATTTCTGGTCTTGATATCACCTCTCTGGCTGCTAATAATACCCTTTTATTTGCGAAAGCGGACAATAATGTATCCGGGCTTTTTTATTCAGACGATCATGGCGTTTCATGGAAAGAAAATAATAGCATTATTTCTGGATATGGCAACGTCGCAACAATCAACGACCTTGTTTGTTTAAATATTCAATCGGGTACTTGGTGTTCGGAGGACAATGGCGTCACAGGGAAAATTGTTACCAAATTAAATGGAAACATTTATTTACCTTCACCTGAAACGTGGTACATACAAGAAAATGATAAAATTTGGATCAGTAAGGATCAAGGTATAAATTGGACAGAAAGAGCCTTGCCTGTCTCCAGTAGTTTTAATAAAGCCATTATTCCAAATGAAACCTCCATTTTCATTTCTGGGCTTGAAGGCACGTTTCAATCTAAAAATCAAGGTTTAACATGGGAAAAATTACCTTTTCATTGTTCTCCAACATGCTCTATTTCGGCGAGTAATCGCAATGGCGTATTGGTAATGTCTAATGGATTGAAACAGCATTATTATACAAAGAATTATGGTGTGTCATGGGAAAAATTTACTCTGCCTGAGCATACAATTGCAGAAGAAATTGCAATAAGCCCAAGTGGACAAGTCGCAGTCGCAACTCCAGATAATATCTTATTGGCAGTAGATTTTAATACATGGTCGCCTTCCGTTGATGAAACGTCCGTAATGAAAGATACTTATGGAGGTGTTAACGCTCTTTATTTTGATGACAAAAATTTTCTTTATGTAGGAATTAAAGGCAATAGCTTATTTCGAAGCCAATTTCCAGTTTCACTTGTCGCCAACGAGCCAGAAACCATTCCTACTCAACTCACTTTGTTTCAAAACTATCCGAATCCATTCAATCCCGCCACCACCATCAACTTCACGTTGCCACAACCCCAAAACGTACACCTCGAAGTGTTCAATGTACTTGGCCGATCTGTTCATGTCTTGGCAAATCACCCCTTCGAGGCAGGTCGCCACGAAGTCATGTTCGATGCCAAAGACCTTCCGAGTGGTATCTATGTCTATCGTCTCAAGGCGGGCAATACCGTCATCACCAAGAAGATGAATCTCATTAAATAAGGAAACGAAACGTCAAGGCGCAGCTCTTTGCGCTCTTTAAAACGACCTAAAATCAAAAGGCAAACCGGCAATGGCTTGCCTTTCTGCATGTCTTGCCTTTCTGCATGTCTTGCCTTTCTGCATGTCTTGCCTTTCTGCATGTCTTGTATTTACCTATTGTTGAGCCAGTCTTTAACTTAAAAGGATTGTAATGCTTAACGTGCATTAGTGGGTTAATCAAGTGGAAGCCTGCAAAAGCCAGTCCCAGCCTCAAGAACGTCACGTAATTACCCACGGGATTGTGTAGATGTCGGTTTTACAAGGGTTTGTTCTATTTTTTAATAAACGGCAAAGCCCCGTAGGAGCGGTATCTTTATAGCGTTGGTTTCCAAATGTACAACAAAGCCCCGTAAGGGTGGCCTCTTTACAGGAAGAGGAATAGCTGGACATGACGAGGAAAAGCTGGTTGATCGTAGCCAAAGCCATCCATCTTGGCTAAGTGTAGTCGAAGTCCGGTAGCTGAGCTTATCCGGCGGATTTTCCTAAGGGTAGCCCTGCCATTATTGAACAACACAGCATACTTGTAAGATAGAGGTGATCTCAATGACAAGCATGGACAGGAATATCCAGCTACTTAATCTTCACACAATCCTGAATCTTCAAACGAATTAAGTTGGCACGGCGGTAATCAAACAAGGAGGTCCATCATGTAAGCGCTTACCTTTTTGTCAGAATCTCCACACATGCCAGATGTAAGCGCTTTCCCTTTACTTTTTTTTGACGTATATTTAAATGTTGTATCAACTCTGCAAATATCTTTTAAACCCCAATCTGTTATGATAATACGCTGTCTGGTTTTGTGCCTGCTCTTTATAGCTCCATTTGCCACATTTGCGCAAACAATAAACGTGACCTTCCGCTATGTATTAGACCCCAAAGTGACGCCGCCTGTACGGGTATTTGTGCCGGGGCAATTCAACAACTGGGGGCCAAATGCCTCTGGTATCATTTCGGCAGGCGCTGTTTCACAAATGGACTTGGATGCCTCCGGTGCATTTTACAAAAAAACAATCTCGCTCATAGTCGGACAGTCTTATATGTACAAGATGCACTTGCATCTAAACAGCGCTGGAACCAGCAATTCTTGGGTTTCGGATCCATTAAACCCCAAAGTCAATCCGGCGGATAACAACAATTCCGTTCTTGATGTTACGAATCCCTTCGCCTTCCAACCGGCCCGCGAGACCGATGTTTCTGGCCAAATCAAAGCTTTTTCTGCGGGGCTGTTTTCCACTAAAGCCATAACCAAAATTGATTACGAGATCAATGGCGTAGCCTATGCGGATGGCTTGACCCATTTTGATGCAGCATCAGGAATTTTTCGATATGCACCAGCATCACCCATGCCATCTGGAACAGGGTTTAAGGTGACGCTAACGGATGCAGACGGCAAAACCGCCACAGCAGAGGTCAAAGCCGATGTTAGGCCGGTGGTGACCAAGGCGCCACGGCCAACTGGTGCAGTTGAGGGTGTAAATTACAATCCGGCAGCCCCCACCGAAGCCACATTTGTGTTGTATGCACCTCAGAAAGCGTATGTATATGTTATTGGTGATTTTAACAACTGGGAAGCCCGTCCGGAGTACCTGATGAAAAAGGACTCTACCGCTACCGACCGTGTCTATTGGTGGCTTAAGATCACGGGTCTTACGCCTGGCGCAGAATATGCGTATCAATATTTTGTAGATGGGCAAATTAAGGTGGCGGATCCTTTTGCCACTAAGATTTTAGACCCGTCAAACGATGGCTTTATTCCCGCAGCCAATTATCCCAATCTGAAAGCTTATCCATCGGGTAAAACACAATATGACGTATCGGTTTTACAAACCAATAAACCCACTTATACATGGACTGCCACCAATTACCAACGCCCAAAGCAGAGTGAATTGGTGATTTACGAACTCTTGGTACGCGACTTCACCACGCAACGTTCTTATCAGTCCGTTATAGATACATTGGGTTATTTACAACGTTTGGGCGTTAATGCTGTTCAGCTAATGCCCGTACAAGAATTTGACGGCAACTCTTCTTGGGGATACAATCCCAAATTTTATTTTGCACCCGATAAGTACTATGGAACCGCCGAAGCACTTAAAAAACTTATTGACGAGTGCCACAAACGCAATATGGCGGTGATTATTGATGTGGTTTACAACCATCAAACAGGCTCCTCCCCCTTTGCAAGGCTGTACAACGCAAGTGCAACGGGCGATCCATCAGCAGCCATCACAACCGCTAATTACTGGCTCAATACCGCTGCAAAACATCCTTACAATGTCTTTAATGATGCCAACCACGAGGCTTGGCAGATGCAATATCTGATGGATCGGGCAAATGCGTATTGGCTCAACGAGTTTAAAGTGGATGGCTTCCGGTTTGACCTCTCGAAAGGCTTCACCCAAACCGTAAGTACGGAGGCCACGATGGGGAACTATGATGCCTCAAGGGTACGGATTTTAAAGCGGATGGCAGACGCCATTTGGACTGTTGACCCCTCGGCTTATGTGATCTTAGAACATTTTGCTGAAAACCGTGAAGAAAAAGAATTGGCAGAATACAATACAACGTCTGGGAAACCCGGCATGATGTTGTGGGGAAATGCAAATGGTAATTTCAACGAGGCGACCATGGGATATCACGACGGCGGAAAGTCCAACTTTGAATGGGCTTATTTTGGACAGCGCGGATGGACTAAAGCCAATCTGATTTCCTACATGGAGAGCCATGACGAAGAACGGCTAATGGTCAAAAACCTATTATATGGCAATGCTTTAGGAGACTACAAAGTGAAAGACCTTTGGGTATCCATAGAGCGAATGAAAGCCGCTGGTGCGATGTTTTTCACGGTTCCCGGCCCCAAAATGATCTGGCAATTTGGTGAATTGGGCTATGATTTTGCGATAGATTATAACGGTAGAACAGGCGAAAAACCAGTGCGTTGGACGTATGCACAAGACCCAATGCGCCACCGTTTATACAAAACATGGGCGGCGATGATCAACATGCGCCGTACAAATCCGGTATTTCATGATCCGGCAACCACCGTTTCACAGTCGTTGTCTCAACCGGTTAAGCGCATCAATCTTAGTCATCCTACGATGAATGCCACGATTATTGCCAACTTCAGCGTCACCACAATGTCGGTTAACCCCAATTTTCAGCAAACAGGAACGTGGTATGACTTTTTTAGCGGTAATGCCCTAAATGTTACCAATACCCAAGAAGGGATTTCGCTCCTGCCGGGAGAGTTCCGGATTTATACAACCAAGCCCCTACCCACGCCCGAAGCCGGGCTCATTCGTGTAGCCACAGAGGTAGATACGGCCAATGTCCCTGCCCAATTTAGCCTTTTGCCCAATTATCCGAATCCCTTTAATCCGGCAACAACCCTTACTTTCGCGTTACCACAGACCGCCAATGTAACCTTGGATATTTTCGATGCCGTTGGCCGGAAAGTCAAGACCATTGCCCAAGGACTACATGCAGCCGGAACCTATAAGGTTACGTTCGATGCTGCTGGGCTGCCAAGCGGGATGTATGTAGCCAGAATACAAGCCGGAACGATTGTCTCTACCCAGAAACTGACCTTGGTAAAGTAAAATACCATCTAACCCACCACCTAATCCGTTATTATGACCATGAAGAAACTTGCTTTATTGCTTCTTCTTTTCCCAATAAGCGTAACGGCACAAGAGATTGTCCCCAACTGGGCAAAGACCGTCGTTTGGTATCAAATCTTTCCCGAACGATTTAGGGACGGAGACGCGACCAACCAGCCCATTCGCGAATCCATTGAATACCACGACATCGCACCATTGTCTTGGCAGCCTGCACGGTGGACGGGAGATTGGTACGAACGGGTGGGATGGGAAAAAGAGAGCAAAAGTTTCTATGATCCGATGGTTTTTCAACGGCGTTATGGAGGAGATTTACAAGGCGTTATAGACAAATTGCCGTATTTAGAGGCATTAGGTATTACTGGCATCTATTTTAATCCCGTATTTTACGCCCGCTCTATGCACAAATACGACGCCTCGTCCTTCCACCATATAGACCCCTATTTTGGCCCAGATCCGGCGGGAGATATTGCACTCATGGCAACCGAAACCGCAGATCCGGCCACATGGAAATGGACTTCGGCGGACAAACTGTTTCTGAACCTCGTCAAACAAGCGCACACCCGTGGAATTCGGGTCATTATTGACGGGGTCTTTAACCATTCAGGACGCGACTTCTTCGCCTTCAGAAACCTGATTCAACTGCAAGACAAGTCTCCTTACAAAGATTGGTACATCGTTCATTCCTTCGACAACCCAGCCACAACGGAAAATGAGTTTGCATACAAAGGATGGTGGGATGTAGCCGCACTACCCGTTTTTGCAGATACGCCCGACGGTAAAGACCTCTTCCCAGCCGTGAGGCAACATCTTTTTGACATCACAAAACGCTGGATGGATCCAAATGGCGATGGTAACCCCTCGGATGGTATTGACGGCTGGCGGTTGGATGTGGCGGATGAAGTACCTACAGGTTTTTGGCGGGATTGGAACGCTCACGTCCGCAAAATTAATCCCAATGCCATTACCATTACCGAGGTCTGGCACAAAGCCCATGCTCTGGTTACAGACGGTGGTTTTACAGCCAGTATGAACTACGAAGGGTTTGCAATACCCACCCACGACTATTTGATAGATGGCCGGATTAAGACCAGTGAATTTGTCCAACGCTTGGTTAAACACGTTACAGAGTACGCCGGAGACCGACCCTATGCAATGCAAAACCTAACGGATTCCCATGATACCGATCGGCTGGCCTCGATGATCGTCAATGCAGATAAAGAGCATTACGACCGTGCCAATTCTCCACGTTGGATGCCACAATACCAAATCCGAAAACCAAACCAACAAGAACAGCACCGCCAACGTCTGATCGAGCTTTTCCGGTTTACCATGCTCGGCGCACCCATGATTTATTATGGAACCGAGGCGGGCATGTGGGGCGGTGACGATCCGGACGACCGTAAACCGATGCTTTGGGCGGACTTGGTGTATGACGACGAGGCAACCGATCCACGTGGAACCATCAGAACACCCGATACCAACCGTTTCGACGAAGTTATTTTTGGTTTCTATCAAAGTATGATTGCGTTTCGCAAACGCTTTCCTGTATTTTCCGATGGCGATTTTTCTGTATTTTACACAAACGATGACCAACCCGCGTTCGCATTCAGTCGGAAGGGCAGAGATGGTACTTTTGCCGTGGTTACACTGAACCCCAGTAACACCCCGCAAACCATAAAAGTACTTGCAAAATCTTTCCAAAAAGTGCAAGTTCCAGCCGTGGTCACACTATCCGGCGAGGTGGTAAGTGCTTCCTTACGCGATGGCTGGTTTACGATACAGATTCCAGCCTCTTCGGGTGCGGTGTATGTACTTTCAAAGCAACAACAATAGCATCTAAACGTTTTTTACAACACCTTATCCAGTTGTATATGCTAAAATACTTGATTGGGATTTGTGTCATCTTTGCCCTTGTTTTTTTGGGCTTCGCAACAATGTCGCGCAAAGACGACGGCCCAGTACGCATTCGCATTTGGCATCAGAAAGACCTTTCGGAAAGAAACCTGATGATTGAGCAGGTGAAACGTTATAATGCCCTCAACAAAGATCATCAGATCGAAATTTTATGGAAGGAGAACGAAGAACTCCGAAGCAATTATATTATTGCGGCGATGGGCGGAACTGGCCCAGACATCCTCTATGGCCCGTCCGATAATATTGGCGTGTTTAGTTTAACCAAAACCATACAGCCCTTAGACAGTGTCTTTCATGCCACATTCTGGAACCGTTATACACCAGATGCTGCAGCAGTTTATGAGGGAAAAAAGTGGTCGGTGGCAGACCAAGTGGGCAACCACCTCACCCTTGTTTACAACAAAAAATTAGTCCCCAATCCCCCAAAATCATTGGATGAACTTATTGCTTTGGGCAAAAAACTGACAAAAGACATCAATGGCGACGGCAATCCAGACCAGTACGCGATTGTGTGGAATTATCGCGAACCCTTTTTCTTCGTTCCTTTTCTGACGGCGTTTGGCGGTTGGGTAATAGACGAAAAAACAGGGAACCCAACCTTGGATAATGACAAAACGGCAAACGCCATTCAATTCATTCTCGACCTACGCGATAAGCATAAAATCATCCCAAAAGAAATTGATTACGATACCGCAGAAACCCTTTTTAAAGAAGGAAAAGCAGGAATGGTCATCAACGGCCCTTGGGCATGGGGTGGATACAAAGACGCAAATTTGGATTTCGGCTTGGCCAAATTGCCCTATAACAACCAAACCCAACTTTGGGCAACCCCCACGGTAATGACCAAAGGGTATTCCATAAACGTGAATGTTGGCCCAGAAAAAATGCCTTACGTCCGGAAAGTCATTGCATACTTGACCGGTGCGGACGTCCAGATGGAGATGGTGAACAAACTTTCTACCATTCCGGTCTATAAATCCGTATTTACGCAAGTCACGGCAAATCCACCAGAACTCTTAAAAGGAGCGATTGCGCAGTACAAGCAAAGCCGTCCGACCCCCACCAATCCACGTCTGCGCCAAATCTGGGATGGAATGCGCGGCCCATATCAATTGGTTATGAGTGGCGCCATCTCTGCACGAAAAGGGGCAAAAGAAATGCAAGCTCAGTGCAGTAAATTGATTGAAGACACCTATTTATAAAAAATCTTTTTCATACCCACACACCATAAATACCTAAAACGATGCGCTATATTTTAACCCTTAGCTTGGCTCTGTTCCTGTCCTCCGGCGTTTTGAATGCCCAAAGTACCGGGAAGCCAGCCCCTAAGCCTACAACTAAATCCTCTGCGGCACCAAAAGTAAGCACACCAGTTTCAGAGCCAAAGGTCACAGAAAACGAGGAGGGCGAGCATCCTATTGATACCAAATTAAATGCTTGTATGGACAAAAACCCCTCTACTGCGGGCATGATTCAGTGTCTCGATGAGGCGTACCGTGCTTGGGATGGCCTCTTGAATACGTCATACAACGGTCTTTTGGCTACCATGAAACCGGTACAGCAAGGAAAATTGCGCAATCTTCAGCGCCAATGGCTGGCTTTTCGCGATGCCGAGTTTGCATTTATCAACGAATTTTACCCCACACAAGGAACGATGTGGGTTCCTGTGCGCATGAGCGAACGTGTTGAAATCGTAAAGTCCCGTGCCCTACAGTTGTCCTCGTATTTAGAAAGCCTTAAAACCTTTTAATAACGCAAAAATGCCCCCTCTTGTTCAGTTTCAACCCTTTATTGCATGTTTAACCTAAGCGAAAAGGCTCGTTACAATTGGTTCCTTGTGTTCCTTATGGGACCTGCTACGGTACTGGTTTTAGCGGTTGTTGCCTATCCGTTCTTCTACAATGTGTTTCTTTCGCTTTCTAATGCGAATATCTACCACATTAACGACTGGCGGATTATCGGACTTCAGCAGTATTTATCGGTTTTTAGAGAACCTCTTTTTTGGGAAATCCTGCTTAAAACCGTTTTATGGACGGCTGTTAACGTGGTTTTTCACGTTGGGATTGGGGTTTTTCTGGCGGTGATCCTGAACCAAAAGTTTATTAAACTAAAACCAATCTGGCGGGTGATCTTGATTATCCCTTGGGCACTCCCTCAATATATTGTTGCTCTTACTTGGCGTGGTATGTTCAACTATGAATACGGGGCCATAAACCTCTTACTCAAGTATTTCGGGCTTTCGCAATCCGGTGTCACTTGGCTTACTTCTCCCTTCGAGGCGTTTTTAGCCGTTATTATCACCAATATTTGGTTGGGATTTCCCTTTATGATGGTGGTTGCCTTGGGTGGCCTACAATCTATTCCGGCAGAATTGTATGAAGCGGCAGATGTTGATGGAGCCTCGGCATGGCGGAAGTTCTGGGCAGTTACCGCACCCTTACTAAAGCCAGTAATGTTGCCCGCCATTACGCTTGGAACCGTTTGGACGTTTAACAACATTAATGTGGTCTGGTTAGTCTCTAACTCAGGCGAACCCAACGACCAAACCCACATCTTGGTGTCTTACGTCTATAAAGCCGCTTTCAATATGTACCGTTTTGGATGGGCAGCGGCTTTTTCGATGGTTATTTTCATGATCTTATTCACCTTCAATCGGTTGGTTTTGCGCAAAGCACAGACCAACGAAGTGTATTGATAAGGAGGTTGTAATGAATCCACATACCAAACGTATTCTTTCGATGATTACCGCTTACGGCGTTTTGTTGCTTTTTGCCTTTATAGCGCTTTACCCGTTGTCGCAAATCATAACGATCTCCCTACGTCCGTCCGACAAATTGCTCTCGACGTCCTTGGCTTTTATTCCAGAAGGTGCTTCCTTCAAAAACTACGAAAAACTCCTTTTCGAAACGCCTTATTTACGTTGGCTCTTTAATTCGCTGATGGTTTCGGTGGTGGTTACCTTTACAGGTGTTGCCCTTGCCTCAACAGCCGGATATGCCATCTCACGCTTTAAGTTTCGGGGACGTAAGGCATACATGGAGGGGCTATTGGTTACCCAAATGTTTCCTGCCACCATGCTTCTTTTGCCCATGTACATCATGTTGATCAACCTAAAGCTCATTAATTCATACTTAGGTTGTATCATTATCTACTCCGCTACGGCATTACCCTTCTGTATTTGGCAAATGAAAGGGTACTACGATACCATCCCCGTTGCGCTCGAAGAGGCCGCCCGAATTGACGGATGCACGCCTTGGCAAACATTTTACCAAGTGATCTTGCCCCTTGCCGCACCAGCATTGGTGATAACAGCCCTTTTTTCCTTTATGACCGCATGGAACGAATACATTGTGGCGGCACAAGTCCTCCAAGATGTGGATATGTTTACCATGCCTGTTGGACTCAAAATGTTCCAAGGGCAAATGCAAACACAATGGGGTCTTTATGCTGCTGGTGCATTATTGGTTTCTGTACCTGTTGTGGTGCTGTTTCTTGCACTAAGCCGCTACCTCATTTCAGGGCTAACATTAGGCTCCGTTAAGGGTTAGCATTGATGTAACCAATGTTGTTGGATTGAGGTGTTTTACAGCCTTTTCAGCACATTCCGCAAGTTATAGGTTCAAAATTTTGGTTATTCAACGGAAAAATCTGTCGGACTTCGACGATGCTCAGCCCCTACCATTTATGATGTCCGTCCTTTAGATCTTAACGCTGTCTTTCACGACGGAACGATAAGCACACAAAGCAAAACTAAGCCATTTCCTCGATCCTAAACCGAGATTTTGGCATGGCCGAGTATGTTTTGCGGCCAAGCAGCATTGCATCTAAAAGCACCGAACCTCTGAATGAGGGCAAGACCAAACGATCTTGAGCAGTAGGCGCTTGATAGTCGTGTTTCATTTTTCTGAAATCGCGGTGCGCCGTCCATACAGCCAAAGCCTCTTCTTGGCTTGAAAACAAAAACCGGACAAAAGCTAATGCATCTTGTAAAATCCGCAAAGGATAGACCAAGTTAAACCGGTATCGGGGCAAGTTTTTATAAAGCATCAACAAACTATTTCGGAAGTTGTAATACAGTTTACGTGGATTTCCTTGCGGCAAACTTGCACCGCCGATATGATACACCTCGCCTTTTGTTGCGGCCATAATCCGATAACCAGAACGTTGTAGCCGCCAACAAAGGTCTATTTCTTCCATGTGCATAAAAAATTGTTCATCCAATAAGCCTACCACCTCTAAAGCACTTCTGCGGAGAAGCATTGCCGCGCCAGATGCCCAAAATACCGTTTGGACATCATCATATTGCCCAGAATCTTGTTCGAGGTTAGACAAGATACGGCCTCTGGTGAAGGGAATCCCCAAATCGTCTAAGTGCCCTCCAGCCGCCCCAGCATACTCGAAATGGGTTGGGTCGTGGAAGTGAAGCAATTTGGGTTGTACCGCTGCAACATCCGAATGGCCGAGCATTACGCACATCATTTCCCGCAACCAATTTGGGTGGACAGTGACGTCGTTGTTTAGCAAGACCACATATGGGCTTTCGGTTTGTCGAATGGCCACATTATTGCCTCGTGCATAGCCCCAGTTTTCTGGATTTCCGATAATACGTACCTGTGGATAGGTACGCATGAGCCACGCGAGCGAATCATCCGTGGAGGCATTATCGGCCACCACGACTTCAAATACCGGGTAATCTGTCTCAAAAACAGAGGGTAAACACGTTTCCATCAAATTTCGCCCATTCCAATTCAGGATAATAATGGAAACTTCCGGCCATTCTGATCTTGTATTCTTCATCCGCTAAAGGTAAACATACAAAAATGGGTGATTTGCGAATCTTAGCCAAAAGAAAAACCCATTGCCAAAGCGACAACGGGTTTTTTTAACCCACATATACATTGTGAAAGGCGCGGTAGAGAGAAGTAATACCTTCCAGACACACTGCATCTGCAAAACATAACCTACAAAACAAAAAAAGGCTGCCGAATGAAGCAGCCTTCCCACTAACTTACGATTTAGCGCAGACATGAAAGCGCTATAGAGATGAAAATTGTGAAGCAACCATCACTTCAGTCATTCAAGATTGAGGCTTGAGAAAGATAAAAAAGCACTCAATGTTTAACCCGGTTAAAAAGTAAGCCCCTAAAGTGTAGGCGGTTGCGACTTTTTGAGCGGGTAAATAAGACATTTTACCTATGCACAACAAGAAGTAAGAATGGCCCATGTGCTGTGTGTAATCTTGTTGTTTTCTTGATGACCGATATGCGTGTGTCTTAAACAAGAATCGTTATTTTCATTTATCGAACCGTGTTCTTTAACAGAGCACCACTTAGTGATCTCAAAGCCCGCCAAACCGACTTTTCAAGACCCTTTGAACCCTTTGAACAGCTGTGCTGAAATACATTTTCTTTTTTTTCTTGTTTACGGGAACGGCCTATACGCAGGATTTAACGCCTGATTTCCAAGTTCACACCCGTCTTTCGTTTTACATGAACGAAACAGAAGGCCAACTAATGTTGGTGTTTCCGGATACGTCCATCAAGGTTCAAACCGTCTCTGTTGTTGCTGATGGGCGGGTACTGTCTAAGGGCCTTCAACGCATACGCCCAGATTTATGGTTGGTCAACATTTCCCTCATTGGCGCGATTAATGGGACAACCGAACTTAACACCACTATTACACTTACCAATCGCCACCGTTTTTCCAAGAAAGCCACGCTTATAAAACTCCCTTTCGAACCGAATGCCGTCCAGATAGACCGCCTGACGGGTGGGTTGTGGAGCGACGGCCTCCCTCTTTTTCCGTTTGGATTCTATGCCTATTCCCCTTTACAGCCCACGCTACCGGAAGAAGAGGCGGTAAAAGGGTTTAATATGATTTCGCCGTATCAAAAAATTGAGGCTGGAACACGTGCGGAACGTAAGGCATACTTGGATAGAGCGGCACAATTGGGGATGAAAGTTCATTTCAACCTCCTTTCGGTGGCCGGAGGCGGGGGCGTAAGCCAAGAAGAAAATGGCAAGCCCAATTCGGTTGCAGAGAAACGCGCATTGCTTCGTGCGGAAATTGAGGCTTTTAAAAAACATCCGGCCTTGTTGGGATGGTATATCTCGGATGAACCTTCTGCAGTAAATATCCCACCTGCCCCCTTAGAAGAATTGTACCGATTTATTAAGTCCATTGACCCCTACCACCCCATAACGATTGTATTTAACGAGGTAAACAATCCGACCTTATATAGCGGCGCAATGGATATTGTAATGGCTGATCCCTACCCGATTCCGAACCAACCGATTGCCCAAGTCCAGACCTTCACCGAGAAATTGGTGCGAGGCTTCAGGTATCAAAAACCGGTTTGGATTGTACCACAAGCGTTTGGTGGTGGGGAATGGTGGCAACGCGAACCCACGCGGCAGGAAATCCGTGCGATGACGTACCTTGCCCTCATTCATGGCGCAACAGGGATTCAATACTTCATCCGGCATGGGCTGAATGGCTTTCCAAAATCCACCGATGTTTGGAACGAGGCTGGCGCGGTTGCAAGGGAAGTCATGGAAATGACACCGTTTTTACTCTCAGACCTGCCTGCCGCCGAAGTGGCCACCAACGACCCAAACCTTGTCATCCGTACTGCTCGGTATGATGGTTCTTGGTTGGTTATGTTGGTAAACTTAGAAAATCAACCCAAAACATTTAGTATCCGTATTCCAGAAATTGTCTGGGATGGGAAAGCCAAGGTCTTGTTTGCCAACCGCGAAGTGAATTACCAGAATGCCGTTTTGTCGGATATGGTGGATGCTTATGGAACCCGTGTTTATCTCTTGCCAGTCTCGGAAAAACGGGAAAAAGTGGGCTTACATCCGGGGAACCTGACGATGGACGCAAGTTTTGAAGCGGCTACGAATCCCGCTACGCCCGATGCTGTGTATGCACAGGTGGGGCTGGAACGTGGAAGCCCTTATTTTTTGGATACAAGAACGTCCCTACATGGTAAAAAATCGCTCCGTGTTACAACCCCAGTAGCGGAGAAAGGAACCACTTTTCAGTTTTTCCCCGTACGTTTGGAGCGTGGACAAAGCTATTTATTAAGTTTGTGGGCCAAAGGGGATCGGCAAACCAGCCTCAATGGGGCGTTTAGATTGGGCTTAGGCGAGCTATTACAAAACTTTTCCTTAACGTCCGACTGGCAAAAGTACACCATGCCCATTCGATTGCCGGAAGGCGACGTCCGCTTTGTTCGTTCCTCGGCGTCGCTCTCTTTGCTATCGGCTGGAACGGCATGGTTCGATTTGGTGCAACTTCACCCAGACCCGCAAATTATTCCCGTACCTACCCCCGAACCCGGTGGGATGCGGTTGCAGGTGCTCTCGGTGCTTGATCAACAAAAGATCGTCTTCACCACAGATGGTTCCATCCCGACGGCCAGTAGCCCACATTACACCACCCCTATTCCGGTTACACAAAGTATGACACTAAGGGCTGGCGTCCTGATAAACAACCTTTTGGTTAGTGAAACCAAGAAAAGCATAACCGTCCACAAAGGCTTCATGCAGTCAGTCACCTATAAAACACCTTTTAATGCCCAATTTCCGGGAAGTGGTCAGACGGCTTTGGTGGATGGCGAGCATGCTCAGACGTTGGTGCAAGATGCGCGATGGCAAGGTTTTCTGGGTGATGATTTAGAGGTTACGGTAGATTTAGGTGCTATACAAGGTATCGAAGGCATAGGGATTAATTTCTTGCAAGATGAAGGAAACTGGGTTTTTCTCCCTCAATTTGTAAGTTATGCCCTTTCCTCGGATGGCCAGCAATTTATAGAACTACCTACCTTGTCTCATTTAGATGCAGAAGATAACCCTAAATCTGTTTCGCAAATCCCGTTTCAGGTAGCCCTCAAAACCCAAGCTCGATACATACGTGTCCGTGCAAAAAACATTGGGACATGCCCAGCCGGACATCCGGGAGCGGGCGAGAAGGCTTGGCTCTTTGCAGATGAAATTGAGGTCTATTAGGTCAAAAAACGCGATTTAAGCTTTGGAATAAAGACCTTTTCGCTTATTTTGCGTTGCTATCAAGTTTTACCCAAAAGCACGGTCAATGTAAAACGACTTTGTATCCTGTCTAACGTCTTTTAGCTTTTGACGAACAACCATAAATGACTTAATCGTTCGATCATGGGTATTGAACCAATTAGTGGGCAAATTGCGCAGCGCTACAATACGACTTCTTTGGTTTGGGAAGGCGTATATGGCGAACATATGCACCAAGGATGGTTTGATCCAGATCAAAAAGAGCGGCCAGAAGTGTTTGAGGCCCAAGAGCAGATGATAGACCAAATTCTGGCATGGGGAGGCGTTTCGTGCGCTCATATGGTCTTGGACATGGGTTGTGGCATTGGAGGGAGCAGCATTTATTTATTGAACAAGTTGAATGCAGCTTTTGTGACGGGCCTAACCGTTAGCCCACTCCAAGCCGAACGCGCAAAAGAACGAGCGGCTTCACTTCGTTTTGCAAGTCATGTACGGTTTGATGTGGGTGATGCATTGGACCCGCCCTACTTGCCAGGGCAATTTGATCTGGTGTGGGCCATTGAAAGTATTGAACATACGGACGACAAACGAAGGTTTATGGAGTCTTGTGCCCGAATGCTTGCACCCGGCGGCGTCTTGCTTATGTCCATGTGGGTACGGCGGGAGAGCAGTACACAATTGGGGAGATCAGACCAAAAGCTGTTGGATAAACTTTCTAAGGGCTTGCTCACACCCTCTTTCGAAACGTTGGCAAACTATGCCACTCAAGCCAGAACCGTCGGATTAATGGACGTTGAAACAGCGGATTGGACGAGAAACATTTCGCCTTTTAGTACCGCTTTTCTGAATCCAGTCCTCCGCTGGCGTAGTATCAAATTGGTAGCAAAAGCGGGCTGGTCTCTTTTGTACCACTTTTGGAGCCTTCGCCACCTTTGGCGGAGCCACCGCAGTGGTTTGGTGCGCTATGGGGTACTTCGCGCACGAAAACCCGGCTAAGTACAAATAAACGAATAAAACCTTTACCATTTATTATACCTTCACGCAAACATATAAAAACACTATGTCTATTTTTGATTGGTTCAAAACAAAAGAACCACCGAGTAAACCCAAAAATCTAAAATTAACGGTTTTTAGGGTTAAAGAAGTTTCTGTGCATGATGCTTACGAACTCCTAAAATCAGGAACAATCCTATTTGACATACGAGAGGAGTTCGACCGTAAAGCACATGGAGATATTCAAGGAGCACGTGCATTGCCTTTGCGAGAGATCTCCCCTAAACGCTTACCAACAAACCCTAACACCCCTATTATGTTTATTTGTCAAACCGGTTCGCGGGCCAGTTCCGCAGCACGGCAAGCCATAGCATGGGGATATAGTAATGTGATGAGCGTTCAGGGTGGATTTCAGCGTTGGAAGCGAGCAAATTTACCCATTGTTCCGTAAATACCCATCGGTATGGAGAAGTAAAGGGAGACTTTTCCAGCACGAGGCTTGGCTAAAGTAGTACAACCGGCTTTATCACAAAGTCGGTTTTTTTATGCCATACATGGGTTGTCTATACCGAAAATCTTCGGAAGATGTTCTGGAAGCGCTTTTATAAATATTGTATCTTAAGTGAAAATTACAGAAGTCCTATGGATGGTATTCCTATAAACCAAAAAATATATGCGAGCCATTATTAAACCCTCGGCGGCACCGGGATTGGCCCTCACGACGGTCAAAAAACCACAAATGGGGGATAACGACGTACTCATTAAAGTCATTAAGTCCTCTATTTGTGGAACTGATGTCCATATTGACAAATGGGATGAATGGGCACAACGCACCATCAAGCCCCCCATGACCATTGGGCATGAATTTGTGGGACGGATTGTGGACTGTGGCGACAACGTAACGCATTTTAGCGTCGGAGAAGTGGTTGTAGGCGAAGGCCATATTGTTTGTGGAACCTGTAGAAATTGTTTGGCGGGTAGGCGGCATTTGTGCAAAAACACGCTCGGTGTTGGCGTAAATAGGACAGGCGCTTTTGCTGAATACATCGCCATCCCATCTGCAAACGTCTGGCACGCCGCACCTGAGTTGGACTTAGATGTTTTGTCGTGTTTCGATCCTCTGGGAAATGCCGTCCATACCGCCCTCACCTTCGATCTATTGGGCGAGGATGTTTTAATCACCGGAGCTGGCCCCATTGGCTGTATGGCCGCCGCCATTGCCAAACATGCTGGCGCACGTCATGTTGTGGTGACGGACATTAATCCCTATCGCCTCTCATTGGCCAAAGATTTGGGCGCTACACGGGTGGTGGACGTCCGAACCGAAGACTTGGCCGCAGTTCAACAGGAATTAAATATGCGGGAAGGCTTTGATGTAGGCTTGGAGATGAGTGGAAGCCCGGCCGGCTTTTCACAAATGGTGGATTATATGATGCATGGCGGAAAAATTGCCCTCCTTGGCATTTTACCCCACCATACGGTTATTGATTGGGATAAGGTGATTTTTAACAGTATCACTATTCAGGGCATATACGGACGCAAAATCTATGAAACTTGGTATAAAACTACGGCCATGCTCCAGAGCGGCTTAGACATCTCTGGCGTTATTACCCATCGCTTTCACTACACCGACTTTAAAAAGGGTTTCGACCTGATGAAAGCGGGACAAAGTGGGAAAGTGGTACTAAACTGGGAAGACTAAATCATGAAAACGAATTTTCTTGCACACCTACAAAAAAACCTTACCGAAATTGATGAAACGGGCTTGTTTAAACGCGAGCGTGTGATTATCAGTCCGCAAAACAACCGCATTACCACAGCGGACGGACGAGTAGTCCTAAACATGTGCGCCAACAACTACTTAGGCTTGGCCAATCACCCCGAAGTGGTGGCAGCGGCAAAATCAAGTTTGGAATCACATGGCTATGGCATGGCATCCGTCCGTTTTATTTGTGGCACACAAGACATCCACAAAGAACTGGAACACCGAATTTCGCGGTTTTTAGGGACGGAAGACACCATTTTGTACTCTTCGTGCTTTGATGCCAACGGAGGTCTTTTTGAAACCCTGCTTGGTGAAGAAGATGCCATTATCTCGGACGCACTCAACCACGCCAGTATTATTGATGGGATTCGGCTCTCCAAAGCTCGCCGTTTTCGCTATGAAAATAACAATATGGCGGACTTAGAAGCCAAACTGAAAGAAGCCCACAACGCACGTTTTAAGCTCATTGCCACCGACGGCGTATTCTCGATGGATGGCATCGTGGCCAATCTAAAGGCCATTTGCGACTTGGCCGATAAATACGGGGCTTTGGTGATGGTGGACGACAGCCATGCCGTTGGATTCATGGGCAAAACTGGACGAGGCACGCATGAACATTGCGGGGTGATGGATCGTGTGGACATTATCACCGGAACGCTGGGCAAAGCCCTAGGTGGAGCCAGTGGCGGTTATACCAGTGGACGAAAAGAAATCATCGAAATGTTGCGCCAACGTTCACGGCCTTATCTTTTTTCCAATACCCTCTCTCCCGCCATTACAGCGGCCTCCCTCAAAGTCTTAGACCTCTTAGAAGGCGCTACTGAACTGCGTGATCGCTTGGAACAACTTACAACCTATTTCAGGCAAGGGCTTGAAAAGATTGGACTTACGATTATTCCGGGGATTCACCCCATCGTGCCTGTTATGCTGGGTGATGCGGCTCTTTCGCAAAAAGTCGCTGCGCGGATGCTGGAAAAAGGCGTATATGTGATCGGATTTTTCTTCCCCGTTGTCCCAAGAGGACTTGCACGCATTCGTACACAAGTCTCGGCTGCACATACCTTCGAAGACTTGGACATTGCCCTGAAAGCCTTTGAGGAGGTTAAGCAGGAGTTTAACCTTTGATTTTCAAGAAGAACGAATACCAATTAGGAATTAAGCACATGCTTTATCCATCAATGCTTCCGTGTTGAAGGGTTGATGCTTCTTCGACGGTTCGCTTTGCTCATGTCAACACCTAAGGGATTGAAAACGAGTAACCCATAAATAGTAATTTCCCCTAATTGGTATAAGAGATTTGCAAGGTCAAGTGTTTGCACTTATGCGTAGTTCCGGTCAAAGTCTTGTAAAGGCGGTTTGGTTTTGGATCAAAAGGCATAAAATCGCGTTTTGTTTTTGATGTACGATATCCAAACTCAACTTTGAACCCCAAGAATATGAAAGTAATCCTTAGAATAGAGTCCGTTTATCTGCTACTCCTGTTCATAACCGCTGGTTGCGCACCCCAGAAAATGGTCAACCAATCCTTTGTTAGCCCAACGGAACAGATTTCCGTAACCGAAGCATTTGCTTTGGTGGGCAAAAAAACCCTCTTTGTAGATGTTCGAGAGCCAAACGAGGTGGCTGACCTGGCATATGACCTTCCCAATGTCATCAATATCCCACTCAGCACGTTTGAGCAACGTTACGCCGAAATTCCTCAAAACCAACAAGTTGTGATGCTGTGTCGCTCTGGAAAACGGAGTCAGCAAGCCTATAATGCCCTCAAAGAAAAAGGCTATACCAACATGACGAATATGGAAGGTGGCATAATACAATGGCAGAGCAAGAGCCTCCCCGTTAAGAAGAAAAACTAACGCCGTGTGTCGGCATTCAAAGGAGTTACAGGCCAGTTTGATGAAGAAGAGTTATGGGCTTGTCAGGCTATCGGAATGATTTACCGCACACCTTGTACGGATAATTTTCCGATATGCCTCATCTGAGAGACATCTCTTTTGTCAATTTACCTACACCTAAAAAAATAAAGAAAAGATCAGGTATCAAATACAAAAAAGTATGAATTTAGCATTCATAAGGTTATGCCCTTATTTGTCTTGTCTGACTGAATTCTTTGCCAAATTTTCAGGCTATATCGCCATAGAAGTCGCCCTGCCATCATATAAAATACGAGGACTAAGAAGTAAATTTGCACGTTCCGTCCTAATGAAAAGTGTCCACTTATCCAGTTCTGAAAAAGAAGAAGGGTTTGTTGCGGGAAATTGATGATGGCTTCTTGATGTTGTGTCATCATGACATACAGATACGCCCATAGGAAATACCCGCTGATAATCCCGTAGCCTAAAAGCCAAAAATTGAACGGAGTTTTTGCTTGTTTTCGTATCTTCTGTGCAACCAAACGTACTTGCATCAAGGCTTTCGACATGAGATTCGGCGTGTTTGTTAAATCGGATAGCACCCAATAACCATCGTGCCGCACAAATGGATTGAGTTGCATCAAGCTCTGTATGCTGATTACCGCCGCAATGCTTTTCAAGGTTATGCTATTTGCTAACCAACCACAAATCGCCAAAACTGCAGCATATCCCAATTCATTAAAAATTCCTCCTAAATTGGCAATGATGCGTTGTTTTTTTTCTAAAACCCATATTCCGCTAAGGTCGGCATATGCAACAGGAAATACCCAGAAAATACCCACGCCCATACCTCCATGTTTCGCACCGAAGGTGCGCGCCGCTGCAATGTGTCCTAATTCGTGGAACACAATGCTCAATACAAACAAAGCTATGACTTGCCCAAAAGAAATCGTGTAACTTTGATGATAACTTTGGTACAAGATAATTGCACCCGAAAACACATTGATCGCTAAAAACGCACTGAACAAGCCCCAAAACCGCGAAGGGGCGAAGAACCACTGAAACGGCGTTGCCAAAGTACCTGCGAATTTCGCCGAAATCAGTTGCAATCGCCATTTCAGAAATTTTGGTGGCGGCGGCTTAAATGCAACTGCATCTTCGGTTAAAATACCATACCCGCCCAATTTTTCCTGCACCAACGTTTCAAAAGTTTCTAACTCAAGCGAAACTTTGCTGCTTGTTATAAATTTATGATGCGCTTCTGCATAATTGGTACTTTCTTTCAACACTTGGCAAAGCTGCGATGTTGCTTCGTTAATCAAGAAATGCCGTCCTTGTGGGGTCGCCAACACCCAACGCGCTTGGTCGTATTTTGAAAGTTGAACGCCCGCTTGTAAAATCATGGTATTCCCTGCTATTGATTTCCATTTCCGCCATTCGTTGCGGGCAATAAATTGCCGAAAGCGCCTGTGCGTTCAAATTCGGCGATGACTCCTTCCTCCAACGGCGTGCGGGCAATAATGGGATTGTTCCGCCAAAAATCTGGGTTGTAATCCAAACGATTAATGCGATCACGGTTGGATAAATGAAATTTTGAAAAGAAATTATTTGTACCCTCTCGTGTCCATTTATCCATAGTCGAAGAGTTAAATTCGCCCAATGTGTGGTCTATCATATAAAAAAAAGAAGTCTTATAAATTGTGCCTTTTGCAGTATTGTCTATTTTTTCTTCCAAGATAATTTTATCCATTACAATACTGCCGTTTCCAAGATCACGAAGATACACTTTCGCCTCTCTTTGAATTTTCCAACCCAAAGGACTATTGAAATAGTCAACACCTTCGTAATAGTGAACAGCAAAAGTTTCTTCATTCACAACCAACTTTCCATTAGCATTGAATCTCGAACCTGTTTTAGGTTGAAATAAAATCTCTTGTAATTTTAGTCCGTTTTCTGTATATCTTTTTCCTAATTTATATTCATAATACTGGTAAGAATCTCGTCCAATTGGTGGATAAATAACATAGATTAGACTTGTTGCGCTTGTTTTTATTGAGTTTAGAAGGAATTAAGTTTGGGTGCAAAATTCATGTTTTGAATTTTTGAGCTTTAAATTGCATAATCCTGCACAAATTTCCAGTATCATTTCAGCAGTC